>NZ_JBICXB010000027.1:0-90892 GCF_043200055.1 Streptomyces sp. NPDC048496
GCCCCTTCCCGTCCCCCGACATCGCCAGACCCCGACTCCACTCGCTACCCTGCCCGTGAAAGGTGCCCCCACCCGCTCATGATCCAAGCCTTAGACAAGCCGGATCATCGCAGGTCACGGGGCACCTTTTGCAGTTCGTGACGCAACGTCACCACCCTGGGAAATCACGGTGAAACACCGAGGCCAAGGGCGGAGACGACGAGGACCCGAAGGACCGGTGGGTCGAACTGACCGACGACGTGGCCATCCCCCTGCGCGAGCACATGGAGAAGTACCCGCCCGTCAAGGTGACCCGACCGTGGGGCAGCAAAGGCGGCGACCCGGTCACGGTGCAGCTGATCTTCTACACTCGAGAGAAGACCGCCATTCAGTCGAATTGGTTCAACTCCTACCGCTGGAAGCCTGCTCTGGCGGCGGCCGGCCTCATCAAGCCCCTTGACCCCAACGCGAAGGGACGGCGCTGGGAGAAGTCCCGCGACATGATGATGCATGCCCTCCGACACCTGTACGCGTCGATGATGATCAACGGCGGGGTAGACGTGTACACACTCGCGGATCGGCTCGGACACGCCGATCCTGCGTTTACTCTGCGTAAGTACGTACACCGGATCGTGGGAGCCGGTTCCAAGATCCGCATCGCGGTCCGGAGCGCCTACCCGAGGGCCACGTGACTCCTGCACTGTTCGGCTTGTGCAACGACCGTGCAAGATGATCTTCAGATGGGCTCGTTTGCGCAGGTCAGATACGTTGTATAGGAGTTCCGGGACATCTGAGGGGCGGCTGCCGCCGGCCCCCTTTGACCTGCGCTGATGTGGGTCCGGGAGGGGGTGGGGCGCGACTACTTTGCGCGGTCTCCGATCAGGTCAGCCGCGCAGCACTCCGCGAGGTCCTCGGCATACTCGGGGAGGCCGTGATCGCTGCCCAGGTGGCGGCGAACGATGCCGAGCGGCAGATCGATGACGGCCAGTGAGATGCGTTCCGTCTCGGCCGGTGTGGTTGCGCCGAGGCTCTCGGCGACCCGGGTGACAGCCTCCAGCACCCCGCGGTTGCCGCGCTTGGCGCGCCGCACGTATTCCTCGGGCCACTCGGCCCGGCCGAACTCATCCGGGCCGTGGAGGAGCAGGGCCGCCTCCTGTGGGTTCGCGCGGCTCCAGGCGACCACATGCCGGGCAGCCGCTCGCGCGGCCGGAAGTGGCTCGGGGGCAGAGTTCAGCGTGGCCAGGTAGCCATCCTGGAAGCGTTCGACCGTGCGCAGCCAGAGTGCGGCGAGCAGCGCGGCACGCTGCGGGAAGCGGTGATAGACCGAGCCGTTGGGCGCTCCGCTCTCCCTCGCCACCGCTGCCATCGTGACTGCGGCGGGGCCGGCTGCAGTCACGAGCCGTACGGCGGCGTCGAGAAGCACGGATTCGTCGAATCGGGGTGGCCTGGCCATGTAATAGAGAGTACTCTCCAAATGAATTGGAGAAGTGCATCCAAAACTACTGGGAGGCACCATGGCGGTGTTGAACATCCATGAACGCGTACTCCCGGCCACGGCCGAGGAGGTCGGCAGGCTCATCGACAGTCTGTCGAGCGGGGACGATCTGCTCTGGCCGCACCACGACTGGCCGACGATGGCACTGGACGCCGGGCTCGCGGTCGACTCGGCCGGAGGACACGGACCGGTGCGCTACACGGTGGCCGCGTACGTGCCCGGGCAGTGGGTCCGCTTCTCCTTCACCGGCCCGCGCGGCTTCCACGGCTTCCACGAGTACTCCATCCACCCGGCGGAGAGGGGAGACACGACACTGCGCCACACCCTCGCCATGCATGCGCGCGGCCCGGCGCGGCTGAGCTGGCCGCTGGTCTTCCGGTGGCTGCATGACGCCTGCCTGGAGGACAGTCTGGACCGCGCCGAGCACGCCGTCACCGGTACTCTCCGCAGGCCGGCGCGCTGGACCGCGGGCGTCCGCCTACTGTGGAGCCTGGGGCGCGCATAGTGCCGTGACCGGCAATGTTTGCTCCATGAGGAGCGTCGTCCAGCGCGTGTGCGATCGCAAGGCGGCCGGACGTCCTGGGATGGGGTCTCTCCCTTGCTCGAACGAAGCTGAGAGCTTGGGGAAGGAGCTACCAGGGCTTTTGGCCGACGCGACGAGCGGGCGTGCAGGGCGGCGTGACGGGGCAGAGCTTGCCGGGAGGGGCACTGGCCGGCTGTCGCCACCCATGTCGGGCGTCGCCCAGCGGTCAGAGGCTGGTGAGCAGGCCGTCGAGTGGGGCGGGTATGCGGTCGGGGTCAAGGGCCTCTACGAGGACGCGGCCATAGTGGATCTTGCGCCCTTTCTTCGTGCCGAGGAAGCGCCGCAACTGCTGCTGTGGGGTGCGGCCCCGCTGTGCGGGCTGGTGCAGGAAGGTCTGCAGGGGGCGCAGCTCGCCCTCCCCCCGGACGAGCTCCTCCACCCGTGTCACGCCCAGCGCGCGGATGAGCTCGTCCTCCAGATCCGCCGCGCAGACGAAGAACCCTTGCTGTGCCGCGCTGGCCCGCTCCAAGCCGCGAGCGTAGTAAGGACGCTCCGCCTCATCGCACAGTCCCGTGAGGCGGAGGCCCAGGCCGGGTGGCCCGAGGAGGCGGGCGAAACGCCCGACGCTCATCGCACCGCCCATCGGCAGGACACAGACTCCTTCGGCCTCCAGGTTCCGGCCGCGGATCGCGGCCAGCGCGCTGACCGCTGCGACGTCGCTCGGCCCTTCGAGCAGGACGGCCGCCCGGACAGGCAGCCGCGCGGCCAACTCGCGCGCGGGGTCGCCGGAACCGCCAGCCGCCCACGCCATGACCGCTTCCCGGAACGACCCCATGTCAGCCATGCGACGAGTCTCCACCCTTCCCGGCCACCACCGCAGGGAATTTCCTCCAGCGCGTCGATTGAGGTCGGTCGCACCTGGGGGCGGTTCCGGTCCCGCCCTCCGGCACACGGTGTGCGGTGTGCCGCGACCGGTGCGCCGATGGGGATCGGCGGGCCGCCGGTGAGGTCAGGCGAGCGCGAGGAACAGCTTCTCGAGCTCCTCTTCGGTCATGGGCGGGGCGTCGGCTTCGCTCTGGGCGAGGCACTGACGCATCCCGCTGGCCACGATCTTGAAGCCGGCCCTGTCCAGGGCTCGGGAGACGGCGGCAAGCTGGGTGACGACGTCCTTGCAGTCGCGCCCGGCCTCGATCATGGCGATGACGCCGGCGAGCTGGCCCTGCGCCCGGCGCAGCCGGTTCAGGACCGCGCCCATGGCTTCTTCTTCTACTTTCACCGGGCTCCTCCTTGTTCCGGCCCCACTGGCACACGATACCCCGCAGGGTATCCGGGTCACGGGCGAGTGGCCGTCTCGTGGTCGCGTACCGGCGGGACCGGCGGAGCGGCGGCCCGGTTTCGTGCCCGTACGGCACGCGACGCCAGGACGATCGTGACGATGCCCGCGACGGTCCAGGTCAGGGGATGGACCCAGACGGCGGTACCGACCTGCTGGCTGAGGACGAAGACACCCATGACGACGACGAACCAGCCGAACGCCCTGCGGAGCGTGTCCTGGGGGATGCGCCCGGCGAAGCGTCCGCCGATGAGGCTGCCGACGACCGCCATGGCGGTGACGGCCAGGGCCAGGCCCCAGTCGATCTGCACACCCGAGAGGTGACCGGCCAGGCCGGCGAACGACTTCATGGCGATGACCAGGAGCGAGGTGCCGACGGCCACGCTCATGGGAAGGCCGCCGAGAAGGGCGAGGGCGGGCACGACGAGGAAGCCGCCGCCGGAACCGACCAGGCCGGTCACCGCGCCCACGACCAGCCCCTCGGCGACGATGTGCTTCAGGGGCATCTCGCGGTGGGCGTCCCTGGGCGCGGCGGCCTTGCGCGGTTTGCGGAGCATGGCCGCCGCCGTGGCGAGCATCATCAGGGCGAACGCGATCAGGAGCGCCGTGCCGGGGATGTACTCGGCGAGGCGGCCGCCGCCGTAGGCGCCGACCATGCTCACCAGGCCGAAGGCGAGTCCGGTGCGCCACTTGACCCGGCGGGCCCGGGCGTGGGGTATCAGGGCGGCCGCACTCGTGACGCCGACGACGAACAGGGAGGTGGCGATGGCCTCCTTGGTGCCCTGGCCGGCCAGGTAGACCAGGATGGGCACGGTGAGGATCGAGCCTCCGCCGCCGAGGATGCCGAGGCTGATCCCGACGAGCAGGGATGCCGCGATGACGACCGCGATCACGGCTTGTCCCGCAAGGCTGCGATGACGGTGCGGATGTCGGTGCGCGGGCCGCGGTTGTAGGGCAGCTTGGCCAGCAGCATGCCCATGGCGCAGCTGTTGCTGAGGGCCGCGTAGGTCAGGCCCGCGCCGACGGCGGTGCCGATCAGGTGGATGCCGGGCACCAGCAGGCCGGCGAGCCCGGTGGTCAGCACGATGGATCCGGCGACGAGCCGGACCTGGCGTTCCATGTCCCAGCGGTCGGAGCCGCGGTTGACGGGGGCGCCCGCTGTCTCCCAGGCGATCATGCCTCCGTCCAGGACGCGCAGGTTCGGCAGTCCGGCCTCGGCGAGGGCGGCTTCGGCCTGTGCGGCGCGGGTGCCGGAGCGGCAGACGAGGACGACGTCTTCGTCGAGGTGGCTGAGGAGTTCGGCGCGGTGCTCGCGGAGGGTGGCCATGGGCACGTTGTAGGCGCCGGGTATGTGGACGGTGCGGAACTCGCCGGGAGTACGGACGTCCAGAAGGCGGGGCCCGCGGCCTTCCCCGATCAGCCGCTGAAGGGCGGCGGAGTCGATTGCGGCGGCGCGGGAGGCATTGCTGGTCATGGGGGCTCCATAAGTAAACGGAAATATACCCGGGGGGGTATGCAAATGAGTAGGGGTGGACACCGGCAGCCCGCCAGGGCGTGGGCTGCCCCTCGCGGGCATGCCGGTGGTCTTCGTGACGACTGGGGTCAGGCGCCGGCAGGTTCGGTCAGCAGCGCCCAGGCGGCGTAGCCGCCGAGGATGTCGGAGACGTCGGAGAAGCCGTGATGGCGCAGCAGGCTCGCGGCGATGGAGGAGCGGTGACCGCCCGCGCAGTGCAGGACCAACGCACGGTCGCGCGGGATCTCCCCCAGGTGGCGGGGCAGCTCGCCGAGGGCGATGTGCAGCGAGCCGTCGATGAATCCCGCCGCGCGCTCTCCGCAGGTGCGAACGTCGACCACGAGCGGAGGCTCTCCGCTCTCCAGAGCGGTACGAAGCTGGGCGGCGGTCAGCCGGCTGGCGGGGCCGACCTCGTCCCCCAGGGCCGCGAGGACGTCGTCGGGATTGCGCAGATAGCCGGCCACCCGGTCGAAACCGATCCGGGCGAGACGGGTGACCACCTCCTCCTCGCGATTCTCCGGCGCGATGACCAGCAGTTCCGCGTCAGGCGTGAGCACGGTTCCGGCCTGCTCGGCGAACCGGCCGTCGGCCGGCACATTGATCGACCCGCGCAGGTGCCCGGCGCCGAACTCCTGCGGGCCGCGGGCGTCGACCACCACGGCCCCGGCCCCGCGCAGCGCCGAGAACTCCTCAACGGTCAGCGGCCGGGGCGCCGCGGCCGGGTTGTACAGCTCACGATCCTTGCGGTTGAGTTCGGCGTCGTAGGAGAAGTAGCTCGGCGCCGCGGGCTGGCCCGCGGTGACGAGGGCCACGAAGTCCTCTTGACTCATGGGCGCGCAGGCGTAGTTGGTGGCACGCTGCTCGCCGATGGTGGACTGCTTCTCGGTGGAGAGATTCTTGCCGCAGGCGGAGCCCGCGCCATGGGCGGGGAAGACCCGGACCTCGTCCGGCAGGCCCATCAGCTTGTTCTGGACGCTGTCGTGGAGCATCGCGCCGAGCTCCTCGGCGGTCACGCCCACCGAGGCGAGCAGGTCGGGCCGGCCCACGTCACCGATGAACAGCGCGTCGCCGGTCAGCACCCCGTACGGGACGGTGTCGGTGGCGTGCTCGTAGACCAGGACGCTGATCGACTCCGGGGTGTGCCCGGGGGTCTCCATGATCTCAAGAGTGACGTCGCCGAGGCTGACGCGCTCACCCTCGGTGAGCTTGCGGATGGAGTACTCGGTCTCGGCGCGATGGCCGTAGCCGATCCAGGCGCCGGTGCGGGCCGCCATCTCCAGGTGTCCTGCGACGAAGTCGGCGTGGAAGTGGGTGTTGATGACGCCGACGACAGTGAAGCCGCGGGTCTCGGCATCGGCCATGTACTCCGAGATGTCCCGGCGCGGGTCGACGACCACGGCCTGCCCGCTGGTCTCGTCGGCGATCATGTACGACGCCTGGGAGAGGCAGTCGAGGTAGTACTGGGTGAAGAACACAGGGACCCTCCATGAGATTGAACATATACCCCCAGGGGTATATGCGCTCGAAAGAAAACCGACGGAACGCCCGCCCGGGCGGCGGGCACTTCCTTCACGCGGCGCCGGGCGCCGATCCAGTGACGAGCGGGCGGCCCGTGCGGGCCCAGCCGCTGGTACCGCCGGCGACCGAGACGGCATCCGCGCCGACGGCAGCCAGGCGCTCGGCGGCCCACTGGCTGCGGTTGCCGCTGGCGCAGATCACGTAGACCGGCCGATCCTTGGACACCTCGCCCGCCGCGGCGGCGAGGATGGACAGCGGGGCAAGTCGCGCTCCGGGCACATGGCCGGCCCGGTACTCCTCCGGCTCCCGCACATCCAGGACGAGCGCCCCCTCGGCCCACGCCGCCGCGAACGCATCCAGATCCACTTCACGCACCGCGATTCCCTCGCTTTCGTATACCCCCCTAGGTATTTCTTGATGACGACAGTAGGCATACCCCATCACTGGTGTCAAATACCCCTGGGGGTATAAATTCGAGGGGTGCGGCAGTCCGCGAACGAGGGAGCCGGCCGGCCGCCGGAGGCGGATGTCACAGAGCGGGCCGCGTCGGCGCAACATACCCAGGGGGGTATTCTGCACTCAAGGAAGAGCCGGGAACGGAGGGCTCCCGCAACTGTTTTCATACCCATGGGGGTATGTGGATCGACTGAGGGTGATCATGGAATACGGACAGAAAACTGCCCACGGCGCACAGCCCGCTGACAGCGCGGAAGGCAGCAGCCGGTGAGCACCAGCCCCACCGCAGCCGCACCCGCCGACACCACAGTGCGCCTGGGACTGCGTGAGAACTGGGCGCAGTTCACCCTGCTGGTCATCGTCAACGTCTCCGTCGGCGCCCTGGTCGGACTGGAACGCACTACCGTTCCCCTCATCGGCACGGACGTCTTCGGGCTGACCAGCGATCTGGCCGTCTTCTCCTTCATCATCGCCTTCGGCGTGACCAAGGCGCTGACCAACCTGGCCGCCGGCGAGCTGACCGCCCGCTTCCGCCGCAAGCAACTCCTCATGGCCGGCTGGCTCATCGGGATACCCGTCCCGTTCGCCCTCGCGTGGGCGCCGTCCTGGGGCTGGATCGTCGCCGCGAACGTCCTGCTCGGCATGAACCAGGGCCTGACCTGGTCGATGACCGTGAACATGAAGATCGACCTCGTCGGCCCTGCCCGCCGCGGTCTCGCCACCGGCCTGAACGAGGCCGCCGGATACGTCGCCGTCGGCGCCTCCGCCCTGCTGACCGGTTACCTGGCCACCGCATACGGCCTGCGCCCCGCACCCGAACTGATCGGCATCGTCTTCGTTGCCGCAGGCATCGCTCTGTCCCTGTCCGTCCGGGACACCGCGGCCCACGTGGCCCTCGAACTCGCCCGGCATCCCCGACCGGTCGGCGCGGAGCAGTCCACCGGGCTGGCAAAGACCTTCGCCCGTACCTCCTGGCGCAACCGCTCCCTGCGCGGCGCCAGCCAGGCCGGACTCGTCAACAACCTCAACGACGGCCTCACCTGGGGCGTCTTCCCTCTGCTGTTCACCGACCATGGCCTGGGACTTGCCGCTGTCGGTCTGGTCAAGGGCCTATACCCGCTGCTGTGGGGCATCGGCCAGATCCCCACCGGCCACCTCGCCGACCGCATCGGCCGCAAACCCCTGATCGTCACCGGCATGTTCGTCCAGGCCGCCGGATTCGTCCTCGCGCTGGCCCTGCTCGACCGGCCCCTGCTCGCCGGCATCCTCTCCGCCGTCGCGCTCGGCCTGGGCACCGCCATGGTCTACCCCGCCCTCATCGCCTCCGTCTCCGACCACGCGCACCCCACCTGGCGGGCCAACGCGCTCGGCACCTACCGCTTCTGGCGCGACATCGGCTACGCCGCAGGCGCCCTCGTCGCCGGCGTCCTCGCCGACGCCTTCGGCCTCAACGCCACTGTCATCGCCGCCGCCGTCCTCACCGCGGCCTCCGGCCTGCTCGCCGCCCGCTGGATCACCGACCGCCCCGCCCACTGAGCCGCCGCGGACTCCCAGTCCGGGGGCGCCGCGCGGTTCACCCCGTTCACGCCCCAGCGGGACGATGCCATTGCCGCGGTCGCCCAGGACTCCGCGTTCCCACCGCGGTGTGCAGTCCGTGCGCCGGCAGCGGGCAGGCGGCCGGCAGAGCCCCGGCACCGCAACGAATTTCCGCGCCCGCCATTCGGATGAAGCTGCGGTCACCCCTGCGTGTGCGGAGACCGGGCTGCCCGCCTCCCCGTATCAGATAGCGGCGATGACCACGGTTCGAGAAGCACGATGACGGCCCCCGGCCCGGCACGGGAGGCGGCCCCCGGCGCCTGCACCGCACCGGTGCGGTGCAGGCGGCCGGTGCGGGGGTGTGTGCCGTCGTGTGCCTCGCGCTCGCCGTCCCGCTGGGGCGGCTCGAACACGACATGCGCGTACGGGCGGTGAAGTGGGACCGCCAGGACCGGTGGATGCGCGCGCGTGCGGCGGACGGCGACCGGGTTCTCCCGTACATGCCGTTGTCGGTCGGCGGCATGGTGGAACCGTTCGGTCAGCACGGGCGGAAGGTCTGGCCGGCCACATGCGTCGCCGACTACTACCACCTGGAGCGGATCACCTACTCGCTGCGGCTCCCCTGACCGCGCCGGACGTCTTCGTGATCGCGATCATGACGGCGTCGTCGCCCAGGTGCCCACCGGCGTGCCGCAGCAGGTCGGTGTGGAGATGCTCGACGAGGGCGTCGGGGCCGGTGCCGTTCCAGGTGGCGAGCCGGTCGGCGAGCGGGTAGAACGTGCCTCTGCGGTCGCGTGCCTCGATGACGCCGTCGGTGTAGAGGAACAGCAGATCGCCGGGGTGGAAGCCGAAGGTCTCGACCTCGTACTCGTTCTCCGACACCATGCCGAACCCCAGCGGGAGCGCGGGTTCCCTGACCTCCAGTGCCTCGACACGGCCGTCGCTGCGCAGCAGCAGCGGAGGGGGATGTCCGCAGTTCACCAGACGGACGCTGTGGTCCTCCTCGCAGACGTCCAGGACCAGCGCGGTCACGAACGATTCGTCGTACTCCGGATCCGTCTCGGCGAGCTGGGCCATGTTCCAGTACGAGGCGTTGGCGATGTGTGCCACGGCGCCGGGCAGCGAGAGGTTCTCGTACGCCGCCCCGCGGAACGCCCCCACCACCACCGCGGCGTCGTCGACGGCGGGCAGGCCGCTGCCGCGGACGTCGCCGACCACGAGGCGGGTCCCGCCCGGGGCGGGCACCGCGGCGTACAGGTCACCGCCGATCTGGGCCTCCGCCTCGGCCGCGATGTACACGGACGCGATACTCAATGGGCCGATCTGGTGCGGCAGTGGGTGCAGCAGGACCTGTTGCGCCATGACAGCCACCGAGCGCACCCGGTCCAGCTGCCGCTCGTGCCGGTCGAGGGCATAGCGGAACACCACCAGGAACGCGGAGATCACCGCGACGGCGGCGATCTGGGCCTCGTGGTTCGGTGTCCCGACGCCGCCCTGCAGGACGGCGATGACGACCTGGGCCGCGACGGCCAGCGCTCCGACGGCGGCCGTGAGGCCGGGGCCGGCGAAGGAGGCGGTGAGCGCGGGCCCGGCGACGAGGAACGGGCCGAGGTGGATGGTCTCCGGGGTGCTGATGTCGATCAGCGCGACGGTCGCGATGAGGGCGAACGGCACGGCGAGCAGCCCCTGGCTCAGCCGCCGGGACGGGGTGAGGCGGTTGTCTCTGTGCCGGACGCGCATGCCTTCTGCTTACACCCCTGTCGACCGGTCTGCGCCCCGTGGTCGTCAGAGGGCCCTCAGGTGCGTCACCCGCACGGACCGCGTGCGTTCGCCTGCTCCGGTCGCCCGGTCCACGATCGGGGTCCGGGTACCGAAGGGAGAAGACCGATCGTGGACGCATGGGACTCGCAGGACAGCTACGGGCAGCCGCAGCAGCGGACCGGATACCTCCGCCCGAAACCGCCCCGGCTCCGTGTCGACGCGGCGCGGCTGTGGGCGGGCGGCGCCATGACCGCCGTCGTCGCCGCGCTCACCGCCGTCGTCGGGGTACTCCTCGTCCGTGGGGTCCTGGACGTGCCCCTCTTCGCGCCGAAAGGCGACGGAGTGATGGGCGACGCCTCGACGGGACTGCTGGCCACCGGGGCCGGGCTGGCAGCGCTGGCGGCCACGGCGTTGGTGCATCTGCTGATCCTCGCAACGCGGCAGCCGGGCATGTTCTTCGTCTGCATCGTCGTCCTCGCCACTGCCGTCATGATGCTGCTGCCCTTCACCACATCGGCCCCGCTGGACGCCAAGATCGGCTCGGCGGCTGTCTGTCTCGCCATCGGGATCGTGATCGGTTCCCTGCTGTCCGCCGCCGGCCGCAGCGCGGTGCGACGCTCCCCCTACTGACGGCCGGATCCGGGGCGTACGAGGTGTCGGTCCCGCTGACCGGAACCCGCCGGAGCCGTCATTTCTCCTCGGTCAGCTGGGCGTCGAGTTCGTCGAAGAGCAGCTCGCCGTGGTCGATCTGGCCGGTCCGGTACGCGGAGCGCGCCACCAGGTGCGCGGCGACCGGTCCGGTCATCATCTGGAAGAACCCGATCAGTGCGAGCGTGGCGAGGTCCATGCCGCTGCGCAGTCGCAGCGCGACCCCGGCGAGGACCAGCAGCATGCCGAGGCTCTGCGGCTTCGTCGCGGCGTGGCTGCGCGACAGGACGTCGGGCAGCCGCAGCATGCCGATCACTCCGAGCAGGCAGACGGCGGCGCCGATGAGGACCAGGACCGCGCCGGTCGTGTCGACGATTTGGAGCCAGACGTTCACTTCGCTCCTCCCTTCGGCTGCCGCTTGCCCTTCGGCCGGTCGCGTACGGCGATGAAGCGGGCGATGCCCACCGATCCGGTGAATCCGAGGAAGGCGAGCACCAGCATGATCGGGAAGTAGAAGGGGTCGCGGGCGAACGCGGACTTGGCGCCGAGCCCCGCGATGATGAGGGCGGCGCAGACATCCAGCGAGATCGCGCGGTCCAGCATCGAAGGGCCGCGCCAGATACGGGTGAGGAGCCCCGCCCCGGCGATGACGATCAGCACGACCGCTGCGGTGAGGAGCGCCTGGTCGACGGTTTCGGGGACGCTCATGAGGCCGTTCCTCCTTCGGCGGACTGTGGCGTCGGCGGGGGTGGCTCGGCGACGCGGGCGATCTCGTCGCGGGTGCCGAATGCCCGTACGGTCAGCTCCTCCAGCCGCCAGACCGAGCGTCGGGCCGCGTCGAGCGCGGCGGGCCGGTCGGCGTCGAGGACGTGCAGGAAGACAGTGGCCGTGGCGCGGCGCACCTCGACGACCGATCCGCCGGGCACGTTCGACACGGCGACGGCGGTCGCCGCGAGCATCAGGTCGGAGCGGCAGCGCAGCGGTACGGCGATGACGGCGGCCCGGTGCGGATGGTCGACGAAGATCTGCCGGGTGACCTTCACGCCCGAGGTGTACATGTCGTAGAGCAGATAGCCGACGAGCAGCACGATGCCCCAGGGGTGCAGCCGGAGCCCCAGGTCGACGCGGGGCAGCGGGAAGGCCAGGCAGACGGCCACCGCGACGAGCACGCCCGTCAGCACATTGGCCCAGTTCAGGCTGGACCAGAGCAGTACCCAGATGGCGGTGAGCCAGGCGATCAGCGGGAGGTCGAGCACCCGGCGACGGCTGCCGAATTCGCAGCTGAACGGTGGGAGTTCCGCGTTCCGGTGGAACAGGGAGATCCAGCGCTTCACCGGCCGAGCACCGCCTCGGTGTAGGGGGTGCGTGCGAGGAGTTCGGCGGCCGCGCGCTCGGTGTAGGAGGTCAGCGGTCCGGCGAGCACGGTGAAGGAGAGGCCGAGGGCGACGGCTGCCGCGGTGGCACCGGTCATGAGCCGGGGCAGTTTCGTCGTGGTGGTGACAGCATGCCCGTGGAGGGTGGCGGCCACCGCGCGGCCGGCGGGCTGGTGCCGGCGGAAGACCGGTTCGTCGCCGGTGCCGGGAATGCGGTCCGGGCCCTCGTCGGCGTCCCCGTCGTCGTTCTCGTCGTCGGACTCCAGGAGCGTGCCGTCCGCCGCCTGGCCGGGCGGCGCGGCCCGCCAGAACGCCAGGTTCCAGACCTTGGCCATCACGTACAGGGTCAGGAGGCTGGTCGCCGCGGAGCCGATGACGAGGATCCAGGCCCAGACGCTCCCGTCGGCGACACCGGCCCGCATCAGTCCGAGCTTGCCGATGAAGCCGGAGAGCGGCGGGATCCCGGCGAGGTTCATGGCGGGCACGAAGAAGAGGGCGGCGAGCAGCGGGGCGGCTTTGGCGAGTCCGCCGACCGCGCAGAGGACGGCGGCCGTGGCGAGGAGCGAGGCACTGACCGTCACCGGACGGCACCTCCCGCCTCGGGTGCCGGTCCCGGTCCCGCCGCGGCGGCCGCCCGCTCGATCTGCCGGTCGATCTTGGCGCCGAGCGCGCGCACGATGTCCAGCACCACGCCCAGTACCAGCAGGTAGACGCCGAAGTCGAAGAGGACGGGCGTGCCCAGGTGGTACGCGCCGATCACGGGCAGCCTGCCGTGGTAAGTCCACGCGTGCAGAACCGTGCCCTCGGCGAGGCCGAGCAGCGCCACGCCGGTGGAGAGGAACAGCCCGAGGCCGGTGAAGAGTCCGGGCTGCAGCGGTGCGGCTTCGGCGAGTTCGAAGCGGCCGCCCGCCAAGTAGCGGGTGATCAGGGCGACTCCGGCGACGAGTCCGGCGACGAACCCGCCGCCCGGCATGTTCTCGGCGCTGAACAGCAGATAGACGGAGAGCACCAGGATCGGGTGGAACAGCAGTCGGGCCACGACCTCGAAGACGACGGACCGGTGTTCGGGGGCGAGCGTGGCCCCGGCCGCGAGCCAGGACCGCTCCGGCGCCCCTTCGTCGCCCTGCGGCACCCCGGTCAGTCCGGGTGCCGTCAGCGACCAGGCAGTACGCCCGGGTACCTCGTCGCGCGGCCCGGATCCGTCCGCGCGGCGGTGCAGATAGAGCAGGCTCGTCACGCCGATAGCCGCGGCGGCGAGCACGGCGGACTCCCCCATCGTGTCCCAGGCCCGCAGGTCGACCAGGATGGTGGCGACGACGTCCTTGAGCCCGTGGTGCGCGGTCTCCTCGACCATGGCCGCCCCGGCGGGGTCCGCGGTGCGTGCGGCTGCCGCGACCCACACCACCACGCCGAGGGTCGCCGCCGCGGCCAGCGCCACCGGGATGCGTACGGCGCGCCGCCACGTACTGACCGACTCCTGGAAGTGCACCGGCATCCGCCGCAGCACCAGCACGAACACGACCATCGACACGGTCTCGACGCAGAACTGGGTGAGCGCCAGGTCCGGGCCGCCCTGGACGACGAAGAGCAGCGCGGTCCCGTACCCCGTCAGTCCCGCCAGCACCACGGCCTTCATGCGACGGCTGACGGTGAGGCAGAGCAGCGCGGTCGCACAGGTCAGTGCCGCCATCGCCCCCTGCAGCGGTACGTCCCAGATGCGTGGCGCCGGAGCACCGCGCCAGGGCCGGTCCACCCCGAGCACGGCGAGCTGCCCGGCGAGCATCACGAGCAGCGTGGTGGCGAGGTAGACGGAGAGCGAGCCGCGCTGGACGAAGCCGGTGACATCGAGCGAGATCCGTTCCAGGCCGAGCAGCAGACGTCCGAAAACCCGGTCGGCGGTCGGCCAGGCGATCCGCCGGGACAGCCGGGTCACCGTGGCCTGCCCCGCGAAGAGCACCGCACCGCCCGCCGCGGCGACGGCCGAGAGCAGCAGGGCCGTACCGAATCCGTGCCAGAGCGCGAGGTGGTATGGATGCGCGGGTACGGGGAACGTATCCGCGTACGCGCTGAGCAGCCCGTACGTCCAGCCGACGCCCGGTCCGAGCACCAGACCGCAGACGGCAAGGAGGCCGGGCGGCGCGAGGAACGCCCAGCCGACCCGGTGCACCGGGGTGGAGTCGACCGCGGGCTTGCGCGCGAACGCGCCCCAGACGAACCGCAGGGTGTACGCGACCGTCAGCGCGGAGCCCGCCACGGTGACGCCGAGCGCCCAGCGGTCCGCGCTGTTGCCGTGCAGCAGCGCGTCGAACGCGGCCTCCTTCGCGGCGAAGCCGAGCATCGGGGGCAGCGCGGCCATGGACGCGGCGGCGAGCACGGCGACCGCGCACACGTGCGGCAGCGCCCTGCCCACGTCGGAGAGTCTGCGCAGGTCACGGGTGCCCGCCGCATGGTCGATGATGCCGGTGACGAGGAACAGCGGGGCCTTGAACAGGGCGTGACCGAGGATCATGACGGCTGCGGCGAGCGCCGCGTCCCGGTTGCCGACCCCGGCGAGCAGGGTCAGGAAACCGAGCTGACTGACGGTGCCGTAGGCGAGGACGAGCTTGAGATCGTTCAGTCGCAGCGCCCGCCAGCCGCCGAGCAGCATGGTCGCGCAGCCGAGCACCATGACGACAGGCCGCCAGACGGGGACGTCGGCGAAACCGGGCGCGAGCCGGGCCACCAGGTAGACACCGGCCTTGACCATGGCCGCGGCGTGCAGATAGGCGCTGACGGGGGTGGGCGCGGCCATGGCGTTCGGCAGCCAGAGGCTGAACGGCCAGATCGCCGACTTCGACAGCGCCCCGCACAGGATCAGCGCCACGGCCACCTGGACGGCGAGGCTCGTGCTCGGCGGGTCGGCGACGATCGTGGAGATCCGGTAGGTGCCCGCCGCCTGACCGAGGATCAGGAATCCCACGAGCATGGCGAGACCGCCGAGCGTGGTCACGGTGAGTGCCTGCAGCGCGGACCGGCGGCTGTGCTTGTGCTCGCTGCTGTGCCCGATCAGCAGAAAGGAGAAGACCGTGGTCAGTTCCCAGAACACATAGAGGGAGATCAGGTCGTCCGCGAGGACCAGGGCGAGCATGGCGCCGGCGAAGGCGAGCAGGTTCCCGGCGAACGCGGGAAGCTGCGGGGTGTCGTCGAAGAAGTACGAGGCGCAGTACAGCAGGACGAGCGCGCCGACCCCGGCCGCGAGAAGCACCATCAGTTCGCCGAGCGCGTCCAGGCGCAGGTCGACGGAGACGTCGTACGCCGGCATCCACGGCCACGACGAGGTGACGGACCCGCCGGACGCGGCGGTGTTCCACTGCGTGGCCGCCCACACCGTGGCGGCGGCGGGCGGCAGCGCGAGGACGACGAAGGCGCGGCTGCCCAGTCGCCGCACCAGCGGGCGCGCGCACGCGGCGAGAACGAAGTGGCAGACGATGAGCGTGGTCACAGGGTCCCGGAGGGCGTCCGGGGCCGCTGCGCGATATAACGGGCGAAGGGCACCAATTACAGATATATCCCCGGCCGTACTTCACCCGTACGGCGCGCCGCGCCGACCGCCATCATCCCCGGTGTCGCACTGGCCGCCCTGCGGGCCGTCACCAGTGGCCGGACGCTACTCGACTTCCAACGCCAGGCAGCGCGGGGACAGTTGGCCCAGAAGGCCGGGCAGCCCTCCAACATCGTGTACTGCAAGCTGCAGGAGGAGCGTCGGCTCAGCGGTCCGTTCCTTGCACCCTTCTCGCTCTGGAGAGAACTGAGATGGCATCACCCCTGCGCGTCCTGATTCACGGCGGCGGCATCGGCGGACTCACCCTCGCCACCGCCCTCGCCCGGCGCGGTCACACCGTCGAGGTGGCCGAGCTCCGCGACGAGCTGGACGCCCTCGGCGTCGGCATCATCCAGCCGTCCAACGCCCTGCACGTCATGCGGGAGATCGGGGTGCTCGACGAGTGCCTGAAGGCGGGGTTCGAGTGGGAGATCCTGACCATCGCCGACCCGGCTGGGGGGACGGTCGCCCGGATACCGCAGCCCCGGATGGGCGACGCCCCGTCCAACAACGGCATCCCGCGTCCCGCGCTGGCCCAGGTGCTCGGCGCCGCCGCCACAGCGGCCGGGGCGACGATCCGCTTCGGCACGACGATCACGGAGCTGGCCGACGACGGCTCCGGTGTGGACGTCACGCTCTCCGACGGCTCCGCCGGCCGCTGGGACCTGGTGGTCGGCTTCGACGGGATCGGCTCGCCTCTGCGGACGCGGCTGTACGGCGACCGCTACGCCCCCGAATACACCGGATTCGCCAACTGGCGGGTGACGGTGCCCCGTCAGCCGCAGGTACAGGGTGTGGTGATGGGCGCCGCGGGCAAGGAAGCCAAGGTGCTGCTCACCCCGATCACGGACGAACTGATGTACCTGGGTGCGGTGTTCGCCGAGTCGGCGGACTTCCGGCCGGACCCGGAGCGGGCGCACGAGCAGCTCACGGAGCGGCTCTCCGCGTTCTCCGGACCGGTCGCCGAGGCGCTCGCCACGGTCACCGACCCGTCCGCCGTGGTGTATTCGCGGATCTCCCAGGTGACAGTCGAGGAACCGTGGCACGTCGGCCGGGTGGTCCTGGCCGGTGACGCCGCGCACGCCAGCACCCCGCACATCGCGCAGGGTGCGGCGATGGCCGTCGAGGATGCGGCCGTGCTCGCCGAATCGCTGGACGGCGAGGCCGATGTGCCCGCCGCCCTCGCCGCCTGGGAGGCGCGCCGCCGGCCCCGGGCCATGTGGGTGCAGGCCATGTCGCGTGCCGTGCTCAAGCAGGAGATGGGCGCCGCGACGACGCCCGAGGAGGACGAGCTGCTGAAGGTCGGCATCCCGGGTGCGGCGCACGTGCTGGTGCAGCCGTACTGATGCGCTTGCCGTGCGGGCGTGGCGCCACGTCACGCCCGCACGGTGCTTTCACGGCAGTACGGCGATGCCGTCGAGCTCGACGAGTGCCTGTTCGTCCCAGAGCCTGGCCGCCCCGATGACCGCCATCGCCGGGTAGTCGCGGCCGGCCAGCCGTTGCCAGGTCCGCCCGAGTTCGGGGGCGTGTGCGCGGTAGTCGGCGACATCCGTGGCGTAGACGGTCACCCGCGCCAGGTCGGCCGGGGAGCCCCCGGCCGCACGCAGCGCGCTGAGCAGATTGGTCAGGGCCGTCGCGAACTGCTCGGGCAGCGTGGCGCCGATGACCTTGCCGTCCCGGTCGAGGGCGGTCTGCCCGGCCAGGAGGACCAGGCGGCTGCCGGTCGCCGTGACGGCGTGCGAGAAGCCCGTGGGCGGGGACAGTTCGGCGGGATTGATCCGGTGGATCGGACTCATACGGGCGGCTCCTGATTCACGGTCGGCGTCCGGTGCGAGGCCGGCGTCCGATGCGCGGCCCCCGTCGCTGTCTCCGTCGCCGGCGCGTACAGCTCCTTGGCGATGATCGTGCGCTGGACCTCGCTGGCGCCCTCGTAGATCCGCGGGGCACGCACCTCCCGGTAGAGGTGTTCGAGCAGATGCCCCCGGCGCAGCGCGCGGGCGCCGTGCAGCTGGACGGCTGCGTCGACGACGTACTGCGCCGCCTCGGTGGCGTACAGCTTCGCCATCGCCGCCCGGCCCGGTACGCCGGGCTCCCCCGCGTCGTACGCCGCCGCGGCCGCGTACACGAGAAGCCGGGCGGCCTCTGTGCGGGTGGCCATCTCGGCGACCCGGTGGGAGACGGCCTGCAGTTCCTTCAGCGGGCCACCGAACGCGGTGCGTTGCGCGGTGTGGGCGAGGGTCGCGTCGAGGGCGGCGCGGGCCATGCCGACGGCGAACGCGCCGACGCTGGGACGGAACAGATTGAGGGTGTTCATGGCGACCCCGAAGCCGCGGTCCGGTTCGCCGAGCACATCGTCGGGCGTGACCGGGACGCCGTCGAAGGCGAGGGCGCCGATCGGGTGCGGGGAGAGCATGTCGAGGGCGGTGCCGGTCAGTCCGGGGCGGTCGGCAGGGACCAGGAACGCGGTGACGCCGCGGGCTCCGGCGCCTGGTGTCGTACGGGCGAAGACGGTGTAGAAGTCCGCCTCGGGGGCGTTGGAGATCCAGCACTTCTCACCGGTCAGCCGCCAGCCGTCCGGGGCGTGCTCGGCTGCCAGGTCGAGCGCCGCGGCGTCGGAGCCGGCGCCGGGCTCACTCAGCGCGAAGGCGGCGACGGCACGGCCGGCCCGCACCTCGGGAAGCCAGCGCGCCCGGTGGGCCGGGGTACCCGCCTGGACCAACGGGTAGGTGCCGAGTCCCTGGAGGGCCAGCGCGGTCTCGGCCTCCGTGCAGCCGCGGGCGAGGGACTCCCGCAGCAGGCAGAGGTCGAGGGCGCCGGAGGAGAAAAGGCGGTCGAGCAGGCCGAGTTCACCGAGGGCGGCGATCAGCGGGCGGTTGACGTGCCCCGGTTCGCCCTTCTCGGCGAGGGGGCGCAGCTCCTGTTCGGCCAGGGCGCGCAGCTCTTCGCACCAGGCGGTCTGTGCCGGATCGAGTGAGAATGCCGTCATACCGGCTCCTCTCCTGTCCCCTATCGCGAACTGTTGACTACCGTCATTCAAACGCTACGCTCCATGGGCGACAAGGGGGCGATCCGCTATGGACCCGAAGACCTCAGCGCACCTCGACACCTTTGCCCGGGAGCATCTGCCACCCGCGGACCAGTGGCCGGAACTGGTCTTCGGCCTTCCCGAGCTGAACTATCCGGACCGGCTGAACTGTGCCGCCGAGCTCCTCGACGGCACGGTCGCCCGCCTCGGTCCCGACCGCCCCGCCTTCCATACGCCCCAGGGCGAGATCTGGAGCTACGGGGAGCTCCAGGACCGGGTCGACCGGATCGCCCATGTCCTGACCTCCGATCTGGGGATCGTCCCCGGCAACCGGGTACTGCTCCGCGGCCCCACCACGCCCCACCTCGCCGCCTGCTGGCTGGCCGTACTGAAGGCGGGCGCGATCGCGGTGACCGTACTGGCCCAGCAGCGGGCCCAGGAGCTCGCCACCATCTGTTCGATGGCCCAGGTCGGTCATGCGCTGTGCGACGTCCGGTCGGTCGACGACCTGGTGAAGGCGGGGGTACCGGGGCTGCGGATCACGTCGTACGGAGGTGACGGCCCCGACGATCTGCTGCACCTGGCCGAGGAGCGGCCGGGACCGTACCGCGCCGTGGACACGGCCGCGGACGATGTCGCGCTGATCGCGTTCACCTCGGGCACCACCGGACGTCCCAAGGGCTGCATGCACTTCCACCGCGATGTGCTGGCCATAGCCGACACCTTCTCCCGCCACGTCCTGCAGCCCCGTGCCGACGACGTGTTCGCGGGCAGTCCGCCGCTCGGCTTCACTTTCGGGCTCGGCGGTCTGGTGGTCTTCCCGCTGCGGGCCGGGGGGTCGGCCCTGCTGCTGGAACAGGCCGGGCCACGGCAGCTGCTGCCCGCGCTGGCCGCCCACCGCGTCTCGGTCCTGTTCACCGCACCGACCGCCTACCGCGTGATGCTCGACCACCTCGACAAGCACGATCTCGCCGCGCTGCGGCGCTGCGTGTCGGCGGGCGAGAACCTGCCTTTGGCGACCTGGCAGTCCTGGTACGAGCGGACCGGCCTGCGCATCATCAACGGCATAGGCGCCACCGAACTGCTGCACATCTTCATCTCCGCCGCCGACGACGTGATCCGCCCCGGCGCCACCGGCGTTCCGGTGCCCGGCTGGGAGGCGCGCGTGCTGGACCGGGACGGCCGCGCGGTGCCCGACGGGGAGCCGGGGCTGCTCGCCGTACGCGGCCCGGTCGGCTGCCGCTATCTCGCCGATATCCGCCAGTCGGAGTACGTACAGCACGGCTGGAACCTCACCGGCGACACGTACACGCGTGACAGCGACGGCTACTTCCACTACGTCGCGCGCGCCGACGACATGATCATCTCCTCCGGGTACAACATCGCGGGTCCCGAGGTCGAGGACGCCCTGCTGCGCCATCCCGAGGTCGCCGAGGTGGCGGTGGTCGGGCATCCGGACGAGCTGCGCGGGCAGATCGTGGTGGCGTACGTGGTGCTGCGCGAGGGCGGCGGAGCGTCGGCCGACGAGCTGCGCACACACATGAAGAACGAACTCGCCCCCCACAAATGCCCGCGCGTCATCGAATTCGTGCCGGCGCTCCCCCGGACCGCCACCGGCAAGCTGCAGCGGTTCCGGCTGCGGAGCGACGGGGACCGGACCGGCGCACGGGACCTAGAGTGATCACGTGGCCGAGCAGCACACCCCCAGATCCCTGATCGTCACCCTCTACGGCGCGTACGGTCGAGCCCCCGGCAATGCACCGCTGCCGGTGGCCGAACTGATCCGGCTGCTGTCCGTCCTCGGTGTCGACGCCCCGTCCGTACGCTCCTCCGTCTCCCGGCTGAAGCGGCGCGGGCTGCTCGTCCCCGCGCGTACCGTGAGCGGCGCGGCCGGGTACGCGCTGTCGTCCGACGCCCGCCAGCTGCTGGACGACGGCGACCGGCGGATCTATGCGCACCCGTCGCCGCCGCTCCAGGACGGCTGGGTGCTCGCCGTCTTCTCCGTACCGGAAGCGGAACGGCACAAGCGGCACCTGCTGCGCTCGCGGCTGGCCAGGCTCGGCTTCGGCACGGCGGCGCCCGGGGTGTGGATCGCGCCCGCCGCGCTGTACGACGAGACCCGGCACACGCTGGAGCGGCTGGAACTCGCCCCGTACGTGGACCTGTTCCGCGGGGAACACCTCGGCTTCGCCGCGACGCGGGAGTCCGTGGCGCGCTGGTGGGACCTCGACGCGATCGCCCGGCTCCACACGGACTTCCTGGAGCAGCACGAACCGGTGCTGCGGGCCTGGGAGTCACGCACCGGCGCCCCCGATCCCGAGACCGCCTACCGCGACTATCTGGCGGCCCTGGACTCGTGGCGGCAGCTGCCGTACGCCGACCCGGGCCTGCCGGAGGAGTTGTTGCCGAAGGAGTGGCCCGGGGGCCGGTCGGCGGAGGTGTTCGGGCTGCTGCACGCCCGGCTGCGGGACGCGGGGGCGGAGTTCGTACGGTCATGACCTGCCGCAGGCGCCGAAATGCAGGTGCTCCCGATGCCCCGCGCTTGGCAGGATGAGCCATGACCTGGACCTTTACGGATGATGTCGAAGCATTCCTGGACGTGGCAGGTGCCTCGCTGGCGGCCCGCCCCGCCGAGAACACCCTGGTACTGACCGTCACCGCAACCCTGCGGTCCAGCGGCCCCCACGCGTACGGCGACGCCGCGCCCTTGCTGGGGTGGTGGCGCGGGGCGGACGGCGAGGTCGCGGGAACAGTGGTGCAGACTCCGCCCTATCCCCCGCTGCTGGGCACGGTCGCCCCCGAGGCCCTCGTCCCACTGACCGCGGCACTCCCCCTGACCAGTGTCAACGCGGACCGCCCCACCGCCGAGGCACTGGCCGCCTGCTGGCCCGGCCACCGCGTCGAGCAGGAACAACGGCTCTACCGGCTCGGCGAGTTGATCCCGCCGCCCCCCGCCCCCGAGGGCACCCCGAGGACCGCCACGACCGCCGACCGCGAGCTGCTCCTGGCCTGGCATCTCGCCTTCGCCGAAGAAACCGGCCAGCTCAGCACCCACGCCGAGCGGCTGGTGGACGAGCGGACGGTGTCCGGCAGGCTGACACTCTGGGAGGCCGGTGATGTCCCGGTATCGATGGCGGGCGTCTCACCCCGGATCGCGGGCACGGTACGGGTCACGACCGTGTACACACCACCGGAGTACCGGGGTCACGGCTATGCGGCAGCGGTGACGGCGGACGCCGGCGGGGCGGCACGGGAGGCGGGCGCGGCCGAGATCCTGCTGTTCACGGACCTCGCCAATCCGACCAGCAACGGCGTGTATCAGCGGATCGGCTTCCGGCCCGTCTCGGACCGGCTGCTGATCAGTGCGCAGGACACCGGCGCGAAGGAGGGATGACGGGGACGAGACCCGGGAGGTGTCGAGGCGATGGCCATCGTGCCGGCGGACGTGGCCCGCGCCGAGAGAACCGAGCACTGGCGCGGCTCCCCGCATCCGGATCCGTGCCGGTGCCACGAGTGTCTCGCGCTCACCCCAGGGTGAGCCGCGGCTTCGGTGCGTCCGTGCGGCCGGTCGGGGGTGTGCGGCTGCCCGCGCGGTACGGGAGCGGCCAGGGTGCGCCCGGTCCGGCATAGCCCTGTTCGGCCGCCGCGTGCAGGGTCCAGTGCGGGTCGTAGAGGTGCGGGCGGGCCAGGGCGCAGAGGTCGGCGCGGCCCGCCAGCAGCAGGGAGTTGACGTCGTCCCAGGAGGAGATCGCGCCGACCGCGATGACGGGCACGATCAGGGTGTTGCGGATCCGGTCGGCGTACGGGGTCTGGTACGAGCGGCCGTACTCGGGGCGTTCGTCCGGGACGACCTGGCCGGTGGAGACGTCGATGGCGTCGGCGCCGTGCGCGACGAACGCGCGGGCGATCTCGACGGCGTCCTCGGCCGTCGTGCCGCCGTCGGCCCAGTCGGTGGCGGAGATCCGGACGGTCATGGGCCGGTCGTCGGGCCACTCGGCGCGGACCACGTCGAAGACTTCGAGGGGGAAGCGGAGTCGGTTCGACAGCGGTCCGCCGTAGGTGTCGGTGCGTCGGTTGGTAAGGGGCGAGAGGAAGCCGGAGAGCAGGTAGCCGTGCGCGCAGTGGAGTTCGAGCAGGTCGAAGTCGCAGGTGACGGCGTGTCGGGCGGCCGCGGCGAACTGGGCGCGGATGACCTCGAGTCCGGCCCGGTCCAGGGCGTGCGGGACCTGGTTGACTCCTTCCGCGTACGGGATCGGGGAGGCGGCGGACAGGGGCCAGTTGCCCGCGTCGAGCGGCTGGTCGATGCCGTCCCACATCAGCTTGGTGGAGCCCTTGCGGCCGGAGTGGCCGAGCTGGATGCCGATAGCCGTGCCGGGCGCCGAGGTGTGGACGAAGTCGGTGATCCGGGTCCAGGCGGCCGCCTGTGCGGGGGTGTAGAGGCCGGCGCAGCCGGGGGTGATGCGGCCCTCGGCGCTGACGCACACCATCTCGGTCATGACGAGCCCGGCGCCGCCGAGTGCGCGGGCGCCCAGGTGGACGAGGTGGAAGTCGCCGGGGACGCCGTCGACCGCCGAGTACATGTCCATCGGCGAGACGACGACACGGTTGCGGAGTTCGAGACCGCGCAGCCGCAGCGGGGTGAACATCGGCGGGGTGTCCGGGGCGCAGCCGAACTCCTCCTCGACGGCCGCGGTGAAGCGGGCGTCGCGCAGCCGCAGGTTGTCGTGGGTGACGCGGCGGCTGCGGGTGAGGAGGTTGAAGGCGAACTGGCGGGGCGCCTGGTCGACGTACGTACCGAGCTCCTCGAACCAGCGCAGGCTGGCCGCGGCGGCGCGCTGGGTCGATTCGACGACGGGGCGGCGCTCGGTCTCGTACGCGGAGAGGGCGGCGGGCAGGTCGGGCTGTTCCTCGATGCAGGCGGCGAGCGCGAGGGCGTCCTCGACGGCGAGTTTCGTGCCGGAGCCGATGGAGAAGTGGGCGGTGTGGGCGGCGTCGCCGATGAGGACGGTGTTGGCATGCGACCAGCGGGCGTTGACGACGGTACGGAAGGTGAGCCAGGAGGAGTTGTTGGAACGCAGCGGGCGGCCGCCGAGGACATCGGCGAAGATCTTGGCGCAGCGTTCCGTCGAGGCTGCGGCGTCCAGGGTGTCGAGCCCGGCCGCGCGCCAGACCTCCTCGCGCATCTCCACGATGACGGTGGAGGCACCGGATTGATCCGGCGGCCCGGAGGGCCTCGTCGAGGGATGGTGGTCGGGCGACGGGCGGGCGTACGGGTAGGCATGCAGCTGCATCACGCCGTGTTCGGTCTCGGCGATCTCGAAGCGGAAGGCGTCGAGGGCGAAGTCGGCGGCGAGCCAGATGTAGCGGTTGCGGTGGGCGGTGAGGGTGGGCCGGAAGGTGTCGGCGTACGCCTCGCGGGTGGCGCTGTGCACCCCGTCGGCGGCGATCACCAGATCGTGCGTCGCGGCGAGTTCGGCGGCGGGCGGGGCCTCTTCGCGGAAGCGGAGCCGTACCCCCAGCGACCGGCAGCGCTCGTGCAGGATCTCCAGGAGCCGGCGGCGGCCCAGCGCCGCGAAGCCGTGGCCGCCGGATGTCTGGGTCCGGCCGCGGTGGACGATGTCGATGTCGTCCCACCGCACGAACTCGGCCTGGAGCGCCCGGTACACCACGGGGTCGGCGTGTTCGATGCCGCCGAGCGTCTCGTCGGAGAGGACGACGCCGAAGCCGAACGTGTCGTCGGGGGCGTTGCGCTCCCAGACGGTGATGGAGCGCTCCGGGTCCAGGCGCTTGAGGAGCGCCGCGGCGTAGAGTCCGCCGGGGCCGCCGCCGATGACCGCGATCCGCCTCGTGCCGTACCCCATCGCGTTACCTGCCCTGCCATTTCGGCGGCCGCTTCTCCGTGAACGCGGCGTGGAACTCGGTGTAGTCGTCGCCGTGCATCAGCAGCGCCTGGGTGGCGGCGTCCATCTCGACGGCGGCGGCGAGCGGCATGTCGAGTTCGGCGGTGAGCAGCGCCTTGGTCTGGGCGAGGGCGAGGGCGGGTCCTTCGGCGAGGCGGTGTGCGAGCGCCGCTGCGCGCGCGTCGGCCTGCCCCTCCTCGGTCAGCTCGCTGATCAGCCCGATCCGTTCCGCCTCGGGGGCGCGGACCTGCTCGCCGAGCATCAGCAGCCTGGTGGCATGGCCGAGACCGACGACGCGCGGCAGCAGATACGCCGCCCCCATGTCGCCGCCGGAGAGTCCGACCCGGGTGAAGAGGAAGGCGAACCGGGCGGACGGGTCGGCGACGCGGAAGTCGGCGGCCAGCGCGAGGACGGCACCGGCGCCCGCGGCGACCCCGTGGATGGCTGCGACGACGGGGAAGGGGCACTCGCGCAGGGCCCGTACGACCTGTCCGGTCATGCGGTTGAAGTCGAGCAGCTGCGCGGTGTCCATCGCCAGGGTGGCGCCGATGATCTCGTCGACGTCGCCGCCGGAGCAGAAGCCCCGCCCCTCGCCGGCCAGCACGAGGGCGCGCACGGAGCGTTCGCGGGACAGCTCGGCAAGGAGATCGCGCAGATCGGCATAGGCGCCGAAGGTGAGCGCATTGAGTTTCTCGGGGCGGGCCAGGGTGACGGTGGCGACGCCGTCGTCCGTCGTCAGCCGCAGATGGCGCCAGTGCTCCGTGCGTGGCGCGGAACTGGGAAACGGGCTCATGGAGGGTGGTCCCCTTCAGCCGTCGGGCTGCTACCTGCTCTCGAATTTATCACTCATCCGTGACTCCCGTCACGAGTACGCAATAAGGCGGCGGTGAGGGCGAAGTGGCGAAAGTCCCATTCGTACCGGTCGCTCGCCCCTTGTCTGCGTCGTTGCACTTCGTATGGTTGAAACCGAGAAGTCTTGAGCTCCAGAAAGTCGTGACCTCCGGAACGGAAACCTGCTGTGCTCCCCGATGGACCGATCCCCGCCTCCTGGCGTATCGCACTGCCGCACTCGACGGCGGCAGTGCCGATCGCCCGCGCCCTGATCCGTACGGCGCTGACGGACATCGGTCCCTCGGCCGACTCCCTCGACACCGCGGAGCTCCTCACCGCCGAACTGGTCGCCAACGCCGTGGAACACACGGCCGGCGACGATCCGATCGAGCTGGTGGTGGAGATTCTGGAGACCGGCTGGCAGGTGGAGGTCCACGACCGCGACCCGGCTCCGCCGGGCGATCTCTCCCGGCCCGGTCCGGGCAGCGAACCGGACCCCTGGCAGGAGCACGGCCGGGGCCTGCTGCTGATCCGCACCCTCAGTTCGTCCTGCGGCCATCGCACGACGGAACACGGCAAGGCGGTCTGGTTCACCCTGCCGTCGCATCAGCCCCAGAACTAGTGCCCCCTCCCGGCGGGCGCTCTCAGGCCCGGTCCGCACCGGCCAGCCGCGACCGGCGTCGCCCGTAGCAGGCGTACACCGCCGCGCCGACCAGCAGGAAGACCGCGAACTGCACCCAGGTCGCCCAGCCCGTCCCGTACATCAGATAGAGGCAGAAGCCGACGCCCAGGATCGGGCTGGCCGGATAGAGCGGCACCCGGAAGGAACGCTTCAGCCCGGGGTGGCTGCGGCGCAGCGCGATCACCGCGACATTGACCGCCACCATGGTGGCGAGCGTGCCGATGGTGGTCAGGTTCACCACCGCGCCGAGGGACGCGAAGGCTGCCGGAACGGCAAAGACGACGGCGACGATCCAGGTGTTGGCGACGGGCGTCGCGGTCCGCGGCGAGACGCGTTCGAAGACCCGCGGGACCAGGCCGTCGCGGGACATCGACATCAGGATGCGGGTCTGCCCGTACATCACCGCGAGCACGACGGACGCGATGGCGACGACCGCACCGAAGGCGACGATGCCGCCGCCGACGGTCGAGTCGGTGACCTGGTCGACGGTCAGCGAGAGCGCGGCCGGCTTGTTGGAGACGGCGTCCGCGCCGAGTGCCCCGATGGCGGTGAGGGCGACCGCGCAGTAGAGCAGGGTGGCGACGCCGATGCAGATCATGATCGCGATCGGGATGTTCCGGCGCGGGTTCTTGACCTCTTCACCGGCGGTGGTGATGGCGTCGAAGCCGATGTACGAGAAGAACGCCAGCGAGGCGCCGGAGGTGATCCCGGCCACGCCGTGGGTGGCGAACGGCGAGAGGTGGCCTGCCTCGAACGCGGTGAACGCGATGGCGCAGAAGGCGATCAGGATGCCGATCTTGAGGACGGCCATCGCGGCCGTGGCGCCCGCGCTCTCCCGGACGCCGCGCACCAGCAGGGTGGCGGCCATCATGATCACCACGACGGCGGGGAGGTTGATCACGCCGCCGTCGCCGGGCCCGGCGGACAGGGCGGCGGGCAGGTGCCAGCCGACGACGCTGTTCAGCAGCTCGTTGACGTACTGGCTCCAGCCGACCGCGACCGCGGAGACCGAGACGCCGTACTCCAGCAGCAGGCACCAGCCGACGAGGAACGCGGTGCGTTCGCCGAGGGTGGCGTAGGCGAAGGAGTAGGAGCTGCCGGAGACCGGGATCGCGCCGCCCAGCTCGGCGAAGGAGAACGCGGTGAAGATGCAGGTGATCGCGGCGAGGACGAAGGAGACGACGACGGCGGGACCGGCCTTGGCAACGCTGTCGGAGAGGCCGACGAAGATGCCGGTTCCCACGATGGCGCCGATACCGAAGCACACGAGCTGGAACAGCCCCATGGTGCGCTTGAGGCCGTGCCCCTCCAGGTCGGCACCGGATTCGGCGACCAGCTGGGTGGGGCTCTTGATGCGCAGTCCCGGCCGGGGCGACAGGCTCTGCGGGCGGAGCGGACTCACGGGGATGATCTCTTCTCTGGTGGAGCATGTGGGGGGGCGTGCACGCGGAGCTGGTGGGGGGCTCCGGCCGGCTCCGTGGGGGGAACGCGTCAGACACGACAATGGGGTTCGAGCCCGCGAGCTCGAACCCCACCAAGTAGAACTATTGTAGCCAATTGCCTGCATGTTCACCCAATCGTGCGCATGTTCATACAGAACCTGACCGGCGACCCGTCAGGCGGCGGCCAAAGTCGCCACCAGGACGGCCTTGATCGTGTGCATCCGGTTCTCGGCCTCGTCGAAGACGATCGAGTGCGCGGACTCGAAGACCTCGTCGGTGACTTCCAGCTCGGTCAGCCCGTGGGCGGCATGGATCTCGCGGGCGACCTCGGTGCCGAGGTCGTGGTAGGCCGGGAGGCAGTGCAGGAACTTCACATCGGCGTTCCCGGTGGCGTTCAGCACGTCCATCGTGACGGCGTACGGCGCGAGCGCCGTGATGCGCTCCGCCCAGACCTCCTTGGGCTCACCCATGGAGACCCAGACGTCGGTGGCGACGAAGTCGGCGCCGCGGACGCCCTCGGCGACGTCCTCGGTGAGGGTGACGGTCGCACCGCCGGCCTCGGCGAGCCCGCGGGCCTGCGCGACGACCTCCTCAGCCGGCCAGTAGGACCTCGGGGCGACGATCCGGACGTCCATGCCCAGCAGCGCACCGGTGACCAGGTACGAGTTGCCCATGTTGAAGCGGGCGTCGCCGAGGTAGGCGAAGGTGATCCGCTCCAGCGGCTTGTCGCTGTGCTCGGTCATCGTGAGGACGTCGGCGAGCATCTGGGTCGGGTGCCAGTCGTCGGTGAGTCCGTTGAAGACGGGGACCCCGCCGTACGCCGCGAGCTCCTCGACGGCCGCCTGGCTGTCACCGCGGTACTCGATGCCGTCGAACATCCGGCCGAGTACGCGGGCGGTGTCCTTCACCGACTCCTTGTGGCCCATCTGCGAACCCGAGGGGTCGAGGTACGTGGTCGAGGCGCCCTGGTCGGCGGCCGCGACCTCGAAGGCGCAGCGCGTGCGGGTCGAGGTCTTCTCGAAGATCAGCGCGATGTTCTTGCCGCGCAGCCGCTGCACCTCCGTACCCGACTTCTTGGCCGCCTTGAGCTCGGCGGCCAGGCCGATCAGGCCGCGGAACTCCTCGGCCGTGAAGTCCAACTCCTTGAGGAAGTGGCGGCCTGCGAGGTCTATGGCCATGGTGGCTGCTCCTGGGTCGGGCGAGGGTCGCGCGTACGATTCTCTGGAAGTCTATACGAGAGAATGCATTGCTATACGGACCCCCGCGCGGCCGTGCGCCCTCAGCACTCCCGCGCGGCCCCGTGTTCCCCCGTTCGGTCGCGCGCTCCCCCGTGCCTACACCGCATCGCGGACCACCGGGCAGCTCATGCAGCGAGGACCGCCCCTGCCCCGGCCGAGTTCGCTGCCGCGGATCTCTATGACCTCGATGCCTTGCTTGCGCAGATACGTGTTGGTGGTGGCGTTGCGCTCGTACGCGACAACGACGCCCGGCTCGACGGCCAGCACGTTGCAGCCGTCGTCCCACTGCTCGCGCTCGGCCGCGTGCACGTCCTGGGTGGCCGTGAGAACCCGGATCGAGTCCAGGCCCAGCGCCGCCGCGATGGCCCGGTGCATGTGCTCGGGCGGATGGTCGGTGACCTTGAGCTCCCGCGGTCCGCTGCCGGGCTCGATGGTGTACGAGCGGAGCATGCCCAGCCCCGCGTACTGGACGAACGTATCGCCGTCGACCATCGTCATCACCGTGTCGAGGTGCATGAACGCCCGCCTCTTGGGCATGTCGAGCGCCACGATCGTCCGGGCGGAACCGGCGTCGAACAGTCCGCGGGCCAGCATCTCCACCGCCTGCGGGGTGGTGCGCTCGCTCATCCCGATCAGGACGGCGCCCTGCCCGATGACCAGGACGTCGCCGCCCTCGATGGTGGACGGATAGTCGTCCTGCCCCTCCGACCAGTGGTGGAAGGCTCCCGCCTCGGAGCCGGTGAAAAGGGGGTGATGGCGGTAGATCGCCTCGAAGTGAACGGTCTCGCGCTGCCGGGCCGGCCAGCGCATCGCGTTGATGGACACCCCGTCGTATATCCAGGCGGAGGTGTCCCGGGTGAAGAGGTGGTTGGGCAGCGGACCGAGCAGGAAGTCGTCCAGGTCCATGACATGGAAGCGGACCGATGTCGGCTCACTGTGCCGCTCCAGGAACTCCCGCTTCGTCATCCCGCCGACCAGCGCCTCGGCCAGCTCGGCGGTGGACAGCTCCTCGAAGGCGGCCCGCAGGTGTTCGGTGGCGAGCGGGCCGTACTCCTTCTCGTCGAAGACCCGGTCGAGGACGAGTCGCTTGGCCACCGGGATGTCCAGGGACTCACGCAGCAGATCGCCGAAGAGGTGCACCTCCACCCCGCGGTCGCGCAGGACGTCCGCGAAGCCGTCGTGTTCCTGCCGGGCGCGGCGCACCCACAGCACGTCGTCGAAGAGGAGCGCGTCCTTGTTGCTGGGGGTGAGCCGCTTCAGTTCCAGATCGGGGCGGTGCAGGATGACGCGGCGCAGCCGCCCGGCCTCGGAGTCGACATGAAATCCCATGTCTCCATCCTCACCGCGCGGTGCGCCGTTCACCCGGCGAATCGCCACCGAGTTCGCCACTGAATCCGCTGCCGGGTCCGGCGTCGCGTTCCGGCGCGATCCGGCTGCGGTCAGAGCCTCGGGTCGACGGGCTCCGACTCCAGGGCGAGCACCGCGAACACCGCCTCGTGGACCCGCCACAGCGGCTCGCCCTCGGCCAGCCGGTCCAGGGCCTCGAGACCGAGTGCGTACTCACGGAGCGCCAGCGACCGCTTGTGGCCCAGGAACCGGGAGCGCAGCCGCTCCAGATTTTCCGGACGCGTGTACTCGGGGCCGTAGATGATCCGGAGGTACTCCCTGCCCCGCACCTTGATGCCCGGCTGGACCAGCCTGCCCTTCTCGGCCCGCACGAGCGCGGCAAGGGGTTTGACGACCATGCCTTCGCCGCCGCGGCCGGTCATCTCCAGCCACCAGTCGGTAGCGGCGCGGACCGACGCCTCGTCGCCGGTGTCCACGACGAGCCGGCGGGTGACCTGGAGCAGGCCGGTGGGGTCGTGCTCCACCAGCCGGTCCACCCAGGCCAGCTGCTCGTCATGCGGTACGGAGGCCAGTGAGCGCCCCTGCACGGCAAGGATCTGGAACGGGGCGATCCGCACCCCGTCCAGGCCCTCGGTGGACCAGCAGTAGCGCCGGTAGGCCTCGGTGAACGCCGCGGCGTCGGCCGTCCGGTCCTGCTGACGGGCGGCCAGGTCGGCGACGTCCACACCGCGGACCGCCGCTGCCGCGAGTGCCGCGTCGACCTCGGGGAGTACGGCACCGGACGCGGCGCCGACCGCCGCGTACTGCGAGCGCAGCAGCCCGCCCGCCTTGAGGGACCAGGGCATCAGCTCGGCGTCGAGCAGCACCCAGTCGGTGTCCCACTCCTCCCAGAGTCCGGCGGCGGCGACGGCCGTGCGCAGTCTGCCGAGGATCTCCTCGGTCATAGCGGCGTCGTCGAGGAACGGCCGTCCGGTGCGGGTGTGCAGCGCCCCGGTCGGGCCCTCGACCCCGAACCGCTCGCGGGCCGCGTCCGCGTCACGGCAGACCAGGGCCACCGCCCGCGAGCCCATGTGCTTCTCCTCGCACACGACCTGGGCGACCCCGTCGGCCCGGTACTGCGCGAAGGCCTCGGCGGGGTGCTCCAGGAAGCCCTCCTCGTGGGAGGTCGCGGTGGGCGCCATCGTCGGCGGGAGGTAGCCGAGCAGCCGCGGGTCGACGGCGAACCGGCTCATCACTTCGAGCGCCGCCGCGGCGTTCTCCTCGCGCACCGAGATGCGGCCCATGTGCCGGGTCTCCACGATCCGTCGGCCCTGCACATCGGCCAGGTCGAGCGGACGCCCCTCGCGGCCCCCGGGTGCCTCGGTGACGAGCGGTTTCGCGGGCTCGTACCAGACCTTCTCGGCCGGTACGTCGACGAGTTCGCGCTCCGGCCAGCGCAGCGCGGTCATCTTCCCGCCGAAGACCGCACCCGTGTCCAGGCAGAGGGTGTTGTTGACCCAGGAGGTGCTGGGCACGGGGGTGTGGCCGTAGACCACGGCGGCACGGCCGCGGTACTCCTCCGCCCACGGGTAGCGCACCGGCAGGCCGAACTCGTCGGTCTCGCCGGTGGTGTCCCCGTACAGCGCGTGCGAGCGGACTCGTCCGGACGTGCGCCCGTGGTACTTCTCGGGCAGCCCGGCGTGGCAGACGACCAGCTTCCCTTCGTCCAGCACGTAGTGGCTGACGAGCCCGTCGATGAACTCCCGTACCTGCTCTCGGAAGGCCGGGTCCCTGGCGTCCTCGCGGTCCAGCTGCTCGATGGTCTCGGCGAGCCCATGGGTGTGCTGGACCTGGCGGCCCTTGAGGTAGCGGCCGAGCTTGTTCTCGTGGTTCCCCGGCACGCACAGGGCGTTCCCCGTCGCCACCATGGACATGACGCGGCGCAGCACGCCGGGGCTGTCGGGGCCGCGGTCGACGAGGTCGCCGACGAAGACCGCCGTGCGCCCCTCCGGGTGCGCGCCGTCGGCATAACCGAGCTTGCCGAGCAGGGTCTCCAGCTCGGAGCTGCAGCCGTGGATGTCACCGATGATGTCGAACGGCCCGGTGAGATGACGCAGGTCGTTGGAGCGGCGCTCCAGCACCACGTCGGCGTGGTCGGCCTCTTCCTCGGTGCGCAGGATGTGCACCTTGCGGAACCCCTCGCGCTCCAGGCCGCGCAGCGAACGGCGCAGCTCGCGGCGGTGGCGCTGGACGACGTGGCGGGGCATGTCGGCGCGGTCGGGCCGGGTGGCGTTGCGTGCCTGGCAGACCTCTTCGGGCAGATCGAGGACGATCGCGATGGGCAGCACGTCGTGGGTCCGGGCCAGCTGCACCAGCTGCCTGCGGCTCTCGGCCTGGACGTTGGTGGCGTCGACGACGGTCAGCCGTCCGGCGGCGAGCCGCTTGCCCGCGATGTAGTGCAGGACATCGAAGGCGTCACCGCTCGCGCTCTGGTCGTTCTCGTCGTCTGCGACGAGGCCGCGGCAGAAGTCCGAGGAGATGATCTCGGTGGGCTTGAAGTGCTTGCGCGCGAACGTGGACTTGCCGGAACCGCTGGCCCCGATGAGCACGACGAGGGAGAGGTCGGTCACCGGCAGCGTGCCGTGCGCGTCGGTGCTCTTCTCGGTGTCGTTGCCGGTCATGCTGCCTTCGCCTTCTTCTTCGTGTCGTCCTCGGCGGTCTTCGTGAACACGGCCATCTGTGTGGGCGGCCCCACCTCGGGGTCGTCGGGTCCCACCGGCACGAAGCCGACTCCGTATCCATGCCGCTGCGCCACTTCCTGCGCCCAGCCCAGGAACTCGGCCCTGGTCCATTCGAAGCGGTGGTCGCCGTGGCGCACGTGCCCGGCGGGGAGGCTCTCCCAGCGGACGTTGTACTCCACGTTCGGCGTCGTCACGAGCACCGTCTGCGGCCGGGCCGAGCCGAACACCGCGTACTCCAGCGCGGGCAGCCTCGGCAGGTCGAGGTGCTCGATGACCTCGCTGAGCACGGCCGCGTCATACCCGCCCAGCCGCTTGTCGGTGTACGTGAGCGAGCCCTGCCGCAGCGTGACGCGGCCGGCCTGGCGCTCGCCCATCCGGTCCAGCTTCAGCCGGCGCGAGGCGATGGTCAGGGCACGTATCGAGACGTCGACGCCGACGATCTCCGTGAAGCGCACGTCCTTCAGCAGTGCCTGCACCAACTGGCCCTGCCCGCAGCCCAGGTCCAGCACCCGGCTCGCCCCGGCGGCCCGCAGCGCCTCCAGGATCGCTTCGCGCCGCTGCTCGGCGAGCGGCACCGGCTTCTCCTCGGTGTCCGTCGTCTCGTCCACGGCGTTGTCGACGGACTCCACCGCCAGGTCGTCCAGCTCGGCGAGCCGTACCAGTTCGAGCCGTTCCATCGCCTGCCGGGTCAGCCCCCAGCGCCGGGACAGATACCGGCTGGTGATCAGCTTCTGCTCCGGGTGGTCGGCCAGCCAGCCGTCACCGGCCCGCAGCAGCTTGTCCACCTCGTCGGGCGCGACCCAGTAGTGCTTGGCGTCATCGAGCACCGGCAGCAGGATGTACAGCTGCCGCAGCGCGTCCGCGAGCCGCAACTCGCCTTCCAGCATCAGTCGTACGTACCGCGAGTCGCCCCACTCCGGGAACTGCTCGTCCAGCGGTACCGCCACCGCGTCCACGCTCGTCCAGCCGAGCGGACCGAAGAGCTTCGTCACGAGCTCCGCACCACCGCGCGCCGGGAGCGCGGGCACCTCGATCCTGAGCGGCAGGGGCGCCGCCGCGCGCTCGGGCAGGGTCCGGCACACGCCGTTCAGAGCGGACTTGAAGACGGTGCTCATCGCGACGGAGAGCAGCGAGGACGCCGCGTACGGCCGGTCGTTGACGTACTGCGCGAGCGCCGCGTCGGGGGCGCCGCCGCGGCCCTTGCCCTTGCCCCGGCGCACGAGCGCCACGGGATCCACCTGCAGCAGCAGGGCGGCCGTGCAGCGCTCGGCGGATGCCTCGGGATAGAAGACATGCGCGGTGCCGTGGGAGGTGGAGAACTCCTGTGCCTTCTCGGGATGCTTGTGCAGCAGGAAGCCGAGGTCGGTCGCGGGGCGCTCAGGGGTGCCGGTCGTACTGATGGTCAGGAACACACGTCGAGTATGGTCTGGATCACTCGCCCCCCACCAGGCATTTTCGTAGTGTCTACGGTTCTGTCGCCCCTCCCGTCCCACGGTCCGTGCCACGCGCCGACCCGCTCCCTGACCTCCGCGCCGTCCGTCCCGCCGCAATCAGCCCGGCCAGTTCCGCGATCGGTCCGGGCCCGACCCGGCAGCAGCCACCGACCAGCCGCGCACCGGCCTCCTGCCAGCCCCGCACCCGGCGGGGGTCGAACGTGGCACCACCGGTCCACCCCCGGCCCCCGGTGTCCCACCGCTCCCCGCTGTTCGGGTAGACGACGACCGGTTTCCCGGTCACCTCGGCCGCCGTCACCACCGCCCGGTCCGCGTCCGCCGGATCGCAGCAGTTCACCCCCACGGCCACCACCCGGTCGTGTCCGGCGGCGAGCCCGAACGCCGTCTCCAGCGGCTGCCCCGCCCGGGTCCGGTCGCCCGCCACGCTGTACGAGAGCCAGACCGACAGCCCGTAATCGTCGACCACCCGCAGCAGCGCCTCCGCCTCGTCGGTGTCCGGCACCGTCTCCAGCGCCAGCACATCGGGGCCGGCGGCGGCCAGCGCCTCGATCCGGGGCCGGTGGAAGCGCTCCAGCTCCCGCACCGAGAGGCCGTACCGCCCGCGGTACTCGCTGCCGTCCGCGAGCATCGCCCCGTACGGGCCGACCGAGCCGGCGACCCAGACCTCCCGGTCCGCCGCCGCACCGGCACGCCGGGCCAGCTCCACGCTGCGGGCGAAGAGCTCCGTCACCCGGGCCCGGCCGATCCCCCGCCGCGCGAACCCCTCGAACGTCGCCTGGTAGCCGGAGGTGATGAGCACCTGCGCACCCGCCCGCACATACGCCCGGTGCGCGGCCTCGATCTGCCGTGGCTCGTCGACCAGCAACCGGGCCGACCACAGTTCGTCGGACAGGTCGCAGCCCTGCGCCTCCAGTTGGTTGGAGAGACCTCCGTCCAGGAGGACGGTGGACTCGGCGAGCGCGGCGGCCAGCGGGCGGGCGGGTTGCACAGGTGTTCCTTCCGGTCGTGGCTGCTCCTGCAGCTCCGTTGGTCAGTTCAGCTGGGACTGGACCTGCGAGGAGATCAGCTCCAGGTGGTCCAGATCGTTCAGGTCGAGGATCTGGAGGTAGATCCTCGACGCCCCGATCTCGCCGTACCGGCCGATCTTGTCGACCACCTCGGCGGGCGAGCCCGCGAGCCCGTTCGCCTTCAACTCCTCCACGTCGCGCCCGATGACCGACGCCCGGCGGGCCACCTCCGCGTCGTCCTTGCCGACGCAGACCACCAGGGCGTTGGAGTACACCAGGTCGTCCGCGCCGCGCCCGGCCGCCTTCGCCGCTTCCCTGACCCGCCCGAACTGCTTCTCGCTGTCCTCGAGCGAGGCGAACGGAATGTTGAACTCGTCCGCATACTGGGCGGCCAGCCGCGGTGTACGCGTCACACCGTGACCGCCGATCAGGATCGGCACCTTGGCCTGTGCCGGCTTGGGCAGCGCGGGTGAGTCGGTGAGCTGGTAGTAGGCGCCGTCGTAGTTGAACTTCTCGCCGACCCCGGTCGCCCACAGCCCGGTGACGATGGCCAGCTGCTCCTCCAGCCGGCCGAACTTCTCCTTGGGGAACGGAATACCGTACGCCTTGTGCTCCTCCTCGAACCAACCTGCTCCCAGACCGAGTTCGACGCGTCCGCCGGACATCTGGTCGACCTGGGCGACCTGGATCGCGAGGACACCCGGGAGCCGGAAGGTCCCCGCGGTCATCAGCGTGCCGAGCCGGATCCGCTTGGTCTCGCGCGCCAGCCCGGCCAGGGTGATCCACGCGTCGGTCGGGCCGGGCAACCCGTCGCCCGCCCCCATGCGGAGATAGTGGTCGGAGCGGTAGAACGCGTCGAACCCAAGGTCCTCGGCAGCCTTGGCGACGGTGAGCAGGGTGTCGTAGCTCGCCCCTTGCTGGGGCTCGGTGAAGATTCGAAGATCCATGGTTCCATCCTGCACCTGCGAGCACCGGTCATTCCTCGCGCCCGCCCCGCGCCGCCCCACCGAACGCCCCGCCATGACGACCCCGCGCCGTCACGGCTGGCCCGCCGCGGAGCCCGCCGGTCCGCGCACCGCACCGTACGTACCGTCCCGCTCGCGCTGCCGGTCCTGCTCGCGGTCCTGCTCGGCGAGGAGCCGGAGCATCCCGTGCACCCGGTCCAGCGCCTCGTCGGCCGCGTCGATCGCTTCGATGCACTGCCAGTAGAGGCTCTCCTCGCCGGTGTCACAGGCCACCGCGACGAGAGCCATCCCCATCTCCCCCAGCAGCGCGCCGAGACCGGTCAGGGCCGCCCGGGGATCGGCAACCTCGTCGAGCTGCGCGGCCCGCGCCGTGCCGGTCCGCACCACCGGATGGTCCGGCGCCCCGCCGCCGCTTCCCCCGATCTCGCCGAGCCCCCGTGCCTCGCCCCGCAGCGCCTTCGGCCCGTAGGCCGCCAGCCGCTCGCCGATCGCCTGGGCCAGCGCCTGGACCTGCCAGGCCTCCGCCATGATGGACGGCGCGCCCCGGCTCTGCGCCAGAGCCCGCCGGCTTACCTCTATGAGCCGCTCCGCTTCCATGCGTCGCCCCCGTCCGAACGAAAACCCGCTCACTTCATCCATTACCCACAGTGAGGGGAGTGGTACCGAAAGGCCAGGGGATTTCGGAAATCTGTGGACACGAAGTCGACTGTGAAGAAATCGATCACTCCGAAGAGTGACGACCATGAGGCTCTGGGGGCTTCGGAACCGGGAAGCGCGCTTCGTTCCTGTCGATCTTCTCCGCCAGCGCCGCCAGCGCATCGATGCCCAGCACCTCGCAGAACTGCAGCAGATACGCGAGCACATCCGCGACTTCGTCCGCCACCCGATGCGCCGTCTCGGGCGTCTCCATCACCCGCGCGGACTGCTCCGGCGTCAGCCACTGGAAGATCTCGACCAGTTCGGACGCCTCGACGCTGAGCGCCGCCGCCAGGTTCTTCGGGGTGTGGTACTGCTCCCAGTCACGGGCGGCCGCGAACACGGCGAGCCGTCGCTGCAGTGTCTGTACATCGAGTCCGTTCACGGTTCCAGGTGTACCACCGTCGCACCGGCCGTTCCCCGTGCCCGTGCGGCGGCCGCCTCGGCGACCGTCCCCACCAGCCTGAGGTGCCCGGTCGAGCCGACCGACGCGGCCAGGGCCAGCAGTTCCGCCACCTGCCGTCCGTCCAGGTCCCGGTCGAGCCCGTCGACCAGAACGGTGAGCGTCTGCATGGCCGACGGCACCTCCGCCGCGGCGTCCACCGCCAGCACCCCGGGGCCGGTGAGCAGAACCAGGGCAAGCGCCAGATACCTCAACTCGCCGTCGCCGAGCCGCCCGACCGGGGTGAGGTGCCCGCCGTCGCGCTCCACCACGGCGCGCAACAACCCGTCCGGGATCCGCTCGACGCCCAGCCCCCTCACTGTCCCCGCGCATCCGGCAGCGGCCGCCGCAACCAGCCGGGCATGCCGCTGTCCACACTGGGTGTGTGTCCGTTCCAGTACCGCCGCGAGGTTGTCGCAGTCCCGGCGCAGCCGGCCCTCCCCGCCGGGCACCGGCGCCCGCATCCGCTGCGGCCGCGGTTCGCACACGAAGACGGAGCGCAGGGCCACGACCATCTGTTCGGCGGCGGCGAGGACCCGTAACTGTCCCTCGGTCGTGCCCGCGACCCTCAGCGGCAGCAGCGCCGTGCCGAGCAGGTCGTCCGGCAGCGGCGCCCGGGTCACCGGGACGGTGCCGGCCGTGTGCCAGGCCGCCTGGACCGTCGAGCCCCTGGGGTCGCGCAGCGCGGTGGTCAGCAGCGTCTCGCCGCCGCCGGTCAGCCGTTCGCCGACGATCCGGAGGGTGGGCTCGGCCTGCACGGCGACGTCGAGCCGGACCGGTCCTGCCGGGCCGGTCGCCGTGCAGCCGATCCGGAAGCCGCGGCGGCCCTGGGCGTCGGGACCAGCCCGTTCGGGCACGGAAGCCGCCGGATCCGGGAACACCTCGTCGAGCGGGTCGCCCGCGCCCAGCCGGGCCAGCGCCTCGTACGCCCGCAGCGCGCTGGACTTGCCACTGCCACCGGCCCCGGTGAACAGCGTGAGCGGGCCCACCGGGAGGACGGTGCCACGGTGCGAGGCGAAGGCGGAGAGCCGCAGTTCGGTGACGACGGGGCCGGCGGACCGGACCGCCCCGGTTCGGGGAGGCTCGGTTCGGACAGCCTCGGTTCGGACTTCTCGGGCGGCTGATGCCACTGGGGTCGCCCACGGGTTTTCCGGGCAGTGTGCAGTCATGAGCGGACCGTACGCACGTCGTCGACCGGCGAACCGTTCCGCCCGCACGACCTTCCTACGATCGGGGGACGCCCGCCGCCGTGACCCCCTCGACCTCAATGCCGACCGGCGACAGAAGAAACACGTTCCGGTCGACGCGATGCATCCCGCTGCCGAGCCCGAAGACCACACCGCTGGTGAAGTCCAGGATCCGCTTGGCCACATCGGTCTCGGCACTGGTCAGATCGAGCAGCACGGGGATCTGTGCGACCAGATACTCGGCCACCTCGCGCGCGTCCGCGAAGACCTGCACGCGCAGCACGACCATGCGGCGCTGTTCGGCGGTCTCATGGTCGTCGGGGACCGCCCGGTGGTCGACCCGCGACGGCCATTCGTTGCGGCTGCGCAGCGGTACGACCTGGGCCAGACCCTCCCACTGCTCGTCCGTGACGTCGTACCTGTCGTACCTGCTCACCGGACCACCCCGTCTGTGCTTCGGTCGGCGTTGCGCCGGCTGCACTCGCTGTTCATCGGGCAATTCTCGCGCCCCTCACCCGTTCGGCGTACCACCGACACGGGTCAGCGGCTGATCGACACCTCCGACGAGACCGAAAGCGCCGCGTCGCCGGTCACGTCGAGCGGGCTGAAACGGACCGGGAGATGCACCAGCGCGCGGTGGAACGGACCGGGCCGCCACATCAATTCGCTCGCCGGAACGGCCAGCTCCGCATCGCACAGCCGGCTGGCCAGCTGCTCGATCGCGGTCGTCGCGATGAGCAGTGCCGGCTGCTTCGCGGGGCACCGGTGCGGCCCCGCCGACCAGGACAGATGGGCGCTGCCGCCGGAGCGCACGCCGGGTCCGAAGGGGCGGGCGGGGACTGGGCGTTGACCCCTGTGAAGGAGACCAGGATCAGCTGCCCGGCGCGCCGCCGGACGCCGTGGAACTCGGTGTCGCGGCGGGGGTGATGGGCGGCGAAATTGGCCAGCGGCGGGTCCTGCCACAGGACCTCGTCGATCGCCTCATGGGCCGTCATCGCCCCGCCGTGCAGCGAGCCGGCGTAGCTCGGGTCGGTGAGCATGTGCAGCAGCGCGTCGCCGATCAGGTTGGTCGTCGGGTCGTGGCCCGCGCTCATGACCAGAGTGATCTGACGCACAGTCTCGTCGTTGTCCAGACCGGCCGGATGGCCGAGGAAGTACGAGGTGAGGTCGCGACGGGGGCGGGCACGCCGTTCGGCGACCAGCTCGGTGACGGACGTGACGAGGTCGGCGTACGCGGCGGCCGAGTCCTCGGCGGAGTTGAACATGCCGCCGATACCGTCGACGATCCGTTCGCCGTCCTCGGGCGGTACGCCGAACCAGGTTCTGTGGTCGGGTCGGACCCGCCCGGACGGGGGGAGATCCGGGTATCATCCCTCGCGGTCTGCCGCCCCACGGGACTGCTCCACTTCTCGAGCGACGACGGCGACATCGGTCATCACCTGAAGCACACTGGGCAGTTCGGAGCCGTCAAGCTGCCGGTACTCGCTGCCGATCGTCACCACGAGGCGTTCAGCCAGACCGAGTTCGGGGTGGCGTCCCTCGGCGACCACCCGGCGGGCCGCCTCCAGTGCGGGCACCCCGGCCGCGTGGAGGGCGTGGGCACGTTCCCGTACGTACTCGAGGTAGCCGATGTGTGCGCGCACGCCGGCCGGGTCGAGGACCGGACCGTGGCCCGGGACGATGGTCTCGGCGCCGGTGGCCAGCACCTGTTCGCAGGCGGCGATCACCTGGGAGAGGGGGCCCGCCCAGTGCACCGGGTGGTCGCCCGGCTGCTCCGGGGTGGAGGCGAAAATGACGTCGCCGCTGAATACGGTGCGCTGAGCGGGCAGGTGCACGATGAGGTCGCCCGTGGTGTGGGCGGGGAGCAGGGCCGTCACCTGGACCGGGTACTCCCCCAGGGTCAGTTCGAGCTCGCCGGTGAAGTACGTGGTCGGCTGCACGGGTTCGGTCCGCGACCAGTCGAACGGGCCGAAGTGGCGCTTGAGGTACTCACCGAGCGCGGTGGCCGGATCGCTGCCGTGGACGAGGGCGTGCTGCTGCTTCGGGGTGGGTTCGTAGTGAATGTGTTCCCGGGCCTCGCGGGTCGCGATGATCTCCGCGCCCGGGAGTACGCCCGCGCCCCAGAAGTGGTCCCCGTTGGCGTGGGTGACGATCACCCGGTCGATGGCGGCGCCGTCGGGCAGCCGCTTCGTCGACTCCGCCAGGAACTGGCCGGCGAGCACGGGGTCGTACGGTGTGTCGATCCAGATCGCGCCACGCGATGACGTCAGGAGACCGCAGTTCGCGAGGCCCCAGCCCCGTTTCGGCGGGAGCCATGCGTAGAGGTCCCGGCCCAGCTCGACGAAGTCTCCGCCCGTGATCGACATGGACGCGATTATGCCGACCGCGATCCGGCAACGCGTTCGCACTCGGCCGCTGAGGGATCTGTTTGGCGCAAACCCACCGCCCGCTCGCACCGATTGCGGTGTGGCGGTGACGGTACGAGACCGGGCACCCGCACCCTCGTACGACACCTTCCGGACGCTCGGCCTCATTTCTCCCGACGGTGTCACGCTTCGCGACCGTGGCCGATCGGGCGACCGCCAAACAGGAATGGGCCGATTACCCACCGAGCATGGCTGAAAACAGAAGCAGAGAGACCTCCGGCGACGGCGCCGGGCGCGCTGTCGCCGGAGGTCCCGAAGCACCGTGGCGCAGTGCCGTGACCAGCGATGCTTGCCCCATGAGGAGCGTCGTCCAGTGCGAACCGCCCTTCACCGAGGAGCTCCGCGTCGACCACCATCCCGGCCGCGTGGTGGTGCGCGCGGGCAACGGTGGAGTCCACGCCGACCAGGCGAGGTCGACGTCACCACGGGCCGCCGCCTCGGCGATCAACGCGTCCATGAGGCCCTGAAAGGGCCGGACAGCTGGGCGTTGTGGCCAAGGACGAACATACCGACGGCCCCAGTCGACGTGACCGTTGTCCCAGGCTTCGTCGCCAAGGGAGAACTGATAGCTGTATTCGGCGCGTTGGCGGTATGCCAACGTCCCCGCCCAGGCTGCTGGTTCACGGCCCTTTGCGCATGTTCTAGAGCCATTGGGTAACCCGTGTCGCCCTCGATACCCGCCGGGCGTTCGAGAGTTCCACGGTCATTCCCGAGACGCTGGACCATCGAGCCTGGATCGACCGACCTTCGCACCACCCGTGACCAGCGAACCCACTCGCACCGCTCCGCTAGCATGTTCGGACTCACGACGAGCGCCATCGCCCGCCCTTCACCGGAAAACCATGCCATCCGGCACGAAGAGCGACCCATTCGACTAACATCTAACAAATCGGCCAAACAATTGATACCTATAGCCTCGCGGGTTTTTTCACGAAGAAACTACAGAATGTTCGCCGCATGGCGTCAGCCACGGGCGATGCTGTGGGCCACCGCGGCGTTGGTGACCCTCGGATTCCTCATCGCGTTGGAGATCGCCGCGCGCCGCTACGGCCTACCGGGGCCGATCACCACCCAGGCACAAGAGGTGGTATTCGCCCCCAAATCGGGTTTCGTGTTGTACGCCAGTATGGCGTTGATGATGGTGGTACTCACCTGGCGGCAACGGTTCATCGCGGCTGGTATCGCGATCGGCATCGACGTCACCTTCTTCCTGGTGCGGTGGGCGGCCGACGTCAAAGTGACCGACGGCCACCCCTTCGGCAACGGCGCGTTGTGGGTGATTTTGGGCTATGCGGTCATCGCTGTCACGCGCCGCACCGGCCGGGAACGTGTCCTGCTGCTGAAGGGTGTCGGGCTGGGCCTGCTGCTGGTGGCCGGCCGCAAGACTGGCGATACCTGGCTACTCATCACGTCGAAGACCCGCCCGGCGGTGCTCGATCAGTACGTGGCGACCGCCGATCACGCGCTGGGCAACCCGTCGTGGCTGGTAGGCCGGATCGTCACGGCCACCGGCACGGTCGGCGCCCATTTTCTCGACGCCGTCTACACTCTGCTTCCGGTGGCCGCGGTCGTCGTCACCCTGTACCAGCTACGGGGTGTGGCGGTCGAGCGTCGCTTTCCGGGCCATCATCTGGTGCGCACCTTTCTGGTCATCGGCCTCCTCGGGCCGGGCATTTACATGATCTTCCCGGTGGTCGGGCCGATCTTCGCCTACGGCGCCGACGGCGGGCACTGGGCGGTGGCCAACCTGTGGCCGGACACGCCGCCGCCGATCACTACCCCGCACCACATGCCATTCGACGAGATCACCCCACGCAACTGCATGCCCAGCCTGCACACAGCGTGGGCTACCGCGATCTTCATCCATTCCCGCAAGGGACCACGGATTCTGCAATTCGGAGGCGCGTCCTGGCTGATTGCCACGCTCGGCGCAACTCTGGGCTTCGGCTACCACTACGGCGCGGATATCGTTGCCGGCGTGGTGTTTACGTTGACGATCGAGGCAGCGCTGCGCTCGCTCGAGCGTGGCTGGGACCGGGCAGGAATCCAGCTGGTCACCTACGGTGCAACGGTCTTCGCTGCACTCTTGGTGTCATATCGCTATCTGCCGATGGAGATGGCCGAACATCCGTGGGTGTTTGGACCACTTCTCATTCTGGCGATGGCCTCAGTGGTCCACGGCTACGTACGGACCACCAAACTGTGGGAACCGAAGGCCGCACCAGCACGGCAACCGGAACCGCAACCCGAACCGGTTTGAGTCATGTTGCATCAGGGGGCGTGCGAGCTCCAGGTGCGACTCATAGATCACGTGACTTTGCGTCGGCATCGCCAACCAGTAGGTCCCCGAGTAGTGCTTCCGACCCTTGTACCAGCGGAACCTCCGCCACGCAGTGGCCACGGGATCTGAGATCCCACACTTCATGCAGGGTCTCGCGGCTCGTGGACTACGAGAGGTGACCGAGGTGACCGAGGCTCAGGTCGATTGGGTCGCTCATGGGTGAGCGGGAGCGGACTGGGGACGAAACCGCCGTTGGAATCGGCGAGGAAGTTCGTGATGCCCAGGTCGATGCCGACGACACTGCCGGTCGGCGGGAGCGGATCGGGCCGGGCCTGCTCGGCGGTCAGCACGACGAACCACTTCGAAGGGCAGAAGCGGCCTGCCTGACCATCCCCCCAGGCGCAGCGAACTCCGGCACTTCGCGCCTCCGGACCAAGGATGCGTTTCCCTCCCTGGCTGAAGCCGTGGATACCCACGCAAGATCAGGGATGGAACGGCGGAGGCCGAGCCCGATGACGCCGAGTCGGAGGTCTGACACGGGGGTCCCTTCTGTCTGTGCGGGTGGTGCGGGCGGAGACTACTTACAGGCGATCGAGGCCTCGAACTCGGCTCGCATCTCGTCGCCGCCACCCGAGCGCCACTTCTTGACCGGGTCCTGGAAGGCGGCTCGCTTCTTCCTGGCGGGTGAGTCCGCGTCATCGGGGTCACGGGGCTGGGGCACCGGCGACCGCACGGGGGAGGCCGACGCATCTGTCATCGTCACAGGCACCTCCAGGGCTGATGAAGCAATGGGGGCCCGCGATCACGGCTGCGGCACACATCGGTGACGGTGCGGCCGCTGCTCCCTCGCGGCGACAGCCACATAGTTCATGACAGTGCGCTCTCAATGGCAAGAGTTGTTCATTTCGCAGAGGTAACGAACATTTATGGACATCGATGCCTAGGGAAGGTCCGATTCAACCCCGTTGGGGCGCGGAGGGGGCGCGGCAGGGGTGCGAAACGGGCGCGCCTGGTCCCGCGGCACGGCGTCACCGCCGGACGGGCCGGCGTCACCCTCACACAGCGATGACGGTGACGCCGGCCTCGGTGAAACGGGCCTTCGCGTCGCGGGTGATGCCGGTGTCGGTGACCAGGAAGTCGACCTGGCCGAGATCGCAGACCCGGGCGAAGGCCCGCTTGCCGATCTTCGAGGAGTCTGCTGCCACGACCACCCGCTGCGCCTGCTGGGCGAGCAGCCGGTTGATGCTGGCCTCGCCCTCGTGGTGGACGTATGCCCCGCGCTCGGTGTCGATCGCGTTGACGCCCAGCACGGCGACATCCAGCGTTATCTCGCCGAGCACGCCACTGGCCAGCGGCCCCGTGAGCTCGTACGACTGCGGCCTGGCCACTCCACCGGTCACCACGATCTTGATCTGCGGCCGTATCACCAGCTCGTTGGCGATGTTGAGGGCATTGGTCACCACCGTCAGGGTCGGCTGCCCCCCGGGGCCGGTGTCACCGACGAGGTCGGAGCGCACGGCCAGCGAGCGGGCGACCTCGGTGATCGTGGTGCCACCGGTCAGCCCCACCACCTCGCCCGCCGCCACGAGTCCGGACACGGCGCGGCCGATGGCCTGCTTCTCCGGAGCGTTGCGTCCAGTCTTGTAGCGCAACGCCAGTTCGTACGAGACTCCGTGCGCGACGGCACCGCCGCGGGTTCGGGTGAGCAGCTGCTGCTCGGCAAGCTGGTCCAGGTCACGGCGGATGGTCGCGGCCGAGACCTCAAGCGTCGCCGCCGCGTCCTCGACCTCCACCCGGCCGTGTTTGCCGACCAGCTCAAGCAGCGCGTCCCACCGGGCATCCCTGGACAAGTGAACTCTCCTTACGGGCCCGGGATTCGAGCGCCCATCCCCTTGGGCAGTATCACCGGACATGCGCAAGGGTCGCACAAGGTGCCGATCAGTCAAGCCTCATGCAAGTAGAATGCTTGATAATGATTGTAGAACGCGTATAACGTGCGTGAACGAGCATCCCCATACCCGTACGGAGTGTAAAAGTGTCGTTTGTCGAGATTGAGACAGCCAGCCAGCCGGAGTGCTGGCGCCGCGCAGCGGACCTGGCACAGAGCCAGTCGGCCGCCCTGCCCGCCACGGGCGAGCGCATCGCCGTCGTCGGCTGCGGCACCTCGTTCTACATGGCCCAGGCGTACGCCGCACTCCGCGAGGAATCCGGGCAGGGCGAGTCCGACGCGTTCGCCGCGTCGGAGTTCCCCTTCGGCCGCAGCTACGACCGGGTCGTGGCGCTCACCCGCTCGGGCACGACGACCGAGGTGCTGGAGCTGCTCGGCCGGCTCCGTGGCGTCACCCGTACCGTCGCGATCACGGCCGACCCGAACACCCCGGTGATGACGTCCGCCGACGATGTCGTCGTCCTCGACTTCGCCGACGAGCAGTCCGTGGTGCAGACCCGGTTCGCCACCACGCTGCTCACGCTGCTCCGTGCCCACCTCGGCCTGCACACCGACGCCGTGGTCCGTGACGCGGAGACCGCACTGGCCGAGCCGCTGCCCGAAGGGCTGCTGGAGTGCACCCAGTTCACCTTCCTCGGCCGGGGCTGGACGGTCGGTCTCGCCAACGAGGCCGCGCTCAAGATGAAGGAGGCGTCGCTCTCCTGGACCGAGTCCTACCCGGCGATGGAGTACCGCCACGGTCCGATCAGCATCGCCACCACCGGCACCGCCACCTGGGTGTTCGGTCCCGCACCCGAGGGTCTTGAGGAGCAGGTCGCGTCGACCGGCGCCCGCTGGGTGGCGAGCGGCCTGGACCCGCTGGCCGAGCTGGTCCGCGTACAGCGTCTGGCGATCGCCCGCGCCGAGGCCGCCGGCGTCGACCCGGACAGCCCCCGTCACCTGACCCGCTCGGTGGTTCTCGCCGACGCCTGACCGGCGGACGGGCATCATCGAACGCGCGTTCACCGTTGCGCACGACGGTGTGCGCGAGGGCGCGTGCGAGGGGTTCCTCGCCGCGCCTGCACGGGGCGGCGATACCGGTGTCCTCGTCCTCGCCGGGTCCAGTGGACGGATCGAGGACGAGCGATGCCGGATCCTGGCGCGGGAGGGCCTGACCGCCCTGTCGGTCCGCTGGTTCGGCGGCGCCGGGCAGCCGCCGGGGATCTGCGAGGTCCCGCTGGAGACGTTCGTGTCCGCGACCGAGCTGCTCCGGTCGCGCGGGGCGCGGCGCATCGGGGTGCTGGGCACCTCCGAGGGCGCGGAGGCTGCGCTGCACCTCTCGGTGCTGCACCCCGGGACCGATGCCGTGGTCGCGCTCTCCCCCACGTCGCTGACCTGGGCCGATGTCGGACCCGGACGAGACGGTCGGACTCACCCGTACCGGTCGTCCTGGACCTGGCGGGGCGAGCCGCTGCCCTTCGTCCCTTATGACGACAGCTGGACGCAGACCGAACCGGACGGCGCTCGGGTCGCCGTCCTCGGCTGGTACGAACGCAGTCGGCGGACCTTCGCCGCCCGTGTCGACGCGGCCGCGATCCCGCTAGAACGGTCCGCCGCCGACCTGCTGATCGTCGCGGGCGGTGACGATGCGACGTGGCCGTCCCTGCGCTCCGCCCAAGAGCTGGCCGCCCGGCGTCGCACGGCCGGACGGCCGGTACGGGTGGTCACTCACGCCGGTGCCGGACACCGCCCGCGCTTTCCCGGCGAAGGCCCTGCACCGGTGTCCGACCGATTCCTGTACGGCGGTTCGCCCGCCGCCGACGCGGCACTCGGCGCGGCCGCCTGGCCGTACGTACTCGATGTGCTGCACGGGGTTCGGGGGCCGGACTCCGCATGACCGCGCGTGCCTGTCGGGCTGCGCCCCGAGGCTCGACGCCCGACCGCCGACGGCCCCTCACGCCCCACGGTGTGCCGTTTCACCGTGGGGCGTCGCCATGACGGCCGGACAGGAGGGTCGAGACGACGGCGTGGCGGGGGAAGCGCGGTCGGCTAGATCGTGGTGAGGAAGGCGCGGACCGCGGCGGCGAACGTGTCCGGGGCGGTGGAGGGGATCAGATGGTCACCTTCCAGCTCGGAGGTTACGGTGCCGGGACGGCGCTCGACCATGGCGCGGATCTGCTCGGGCGGAATGATGCCCTTGGTGCCGTGAATCAGCAGGGCGGGGCAGGTGGTGGCCGTCCAGTCGTCCCAGTGGTCACCGTGCACCTGCTCCTCGGACCGGTGCATGTCCTGCGGGTGGAAGGGCAGTCGCCAGCTGCCGTCGGGGTTCTCCCGGATCCGGTCGGAGAAGTACGGCGCGGCCGCGCCCAGGCCGGCCCTCCCGCTCGGTGCCCCTCGGCGCCGACCTGCGCCGGCGCGGCATCGGACTGCGCGTCATCGAGCAGGGCATCGGCACCCCAGGTGGAGAGCCGAGGCCGGCTTCGGCATGACGTCCGCGGCCGCCGAACTTCGGCACGAGCCGATAACGCTTGGGGCCTGGGCGCCCACTGCGCCTCGTACTGCCGGCTGAGAGCCTGTCGGGCGACCTCTGATCGGGCGGTCACGGCGTGGCACGCACGCTTCCGGCGTTGCCGAAATGCCCTAGTAGCTCCGCTACGAGGCCATCCCGGCGCCTTGGAATCGCACGCACCACGCTGCGTCCGCTCTCCGATCGAAGGTCACCCGACAGGCTCTGACGACCGCGCACCACGAACGGGAGGGTCTGGACCTCGTCCCCTGTCTGCGGCGCTCCGAGCCGCAGTTGGGCCCGGTGCTCGACCGGCTGGAGGAAGAGCATCACGCCATACACATCGTCATCGAGCGGATCGGCCAGGCGCTGGTGGCCAGGGTCGGCGGCAACGACGGCGACGGACCGGGACGATGGCGCTGCGTTCGGCCATCGATCTGCTCACCGATGTGCTGGTCTCGCATCCGGCGCACGAGGAGCGTGAACTCATCGAGCCGATGTCCCGGTTCGGCGGCGGTTGGTGGGGACGCATCGCGGGTGAGGGGCCGACCGTGGCGGTCGGTCCCTCACCCGCGATGCGGCGCTGGGGGCGTGTCCCCCGTGACGACGGGGCGGCCCGGATCCGCGTCTCGGTGACGTCGCACCGGATCCGGGGTCATTCCGCCCCGTCGGCCGGGTGCGCCGCGCCGGGGATGATCCGGTCGCGCCTCCGGCCGGCCCTTCGCCACCGCCCCGTGCTACTCCTCGAAGTAGGCGTCAAGCACCACGTCGAGTTCTTCAGCCCACGCCTTGAGGTTGCTCCTGGCGGGTGCCTCGACCTCGGCGTTGAACCAGCGGCGCGACGACATGTGGACGGTGACGGTGAACCGGCGCCCGAACCGGGGGACTTTCACCTCGACCGCACCGACCTCGTCCCAGAGGAACTCGGCCTCCTGGTCGTCCAGCCGGAACCGGATACCGCCACGATCCGCGGTGATCGAACCCCGCCGGTCGCTGACCTCGAATACGGGCCCGCTCTCGCCCTTGTCGCCCTTCTCGTCCTTCTCGTGTTCCTCCTGCTCCCCGTCCTTTGCTTCCTCCGAGCCGGAATCGGCGGCGGAGCCCCCGGGGGCACCCTCCGCAAGGGCGTCGTCAGGGGCGGCGTCCTCGGGCGCCGGCTCCTCGGTCTTCTCCTGCTCCACCTCGGGCGGCCCGACGGTGAGGGGGACCGTGAGACCAGGTATGTACGCCGGGTCTGTCCCTGCGGCGTACGCGGGCTGAGTGTTCGGATCTATGCGCTGCTCCACGGCGGGCAGTATGGCCGACGAACCTCTACGAGACCAGTAAGGGCCGGCCGGGCCGTGACGTCACCCCGGAACGTACCGAGTTGGCGGAGCAGTGGCCGCGGGTATGCGGATCGGCGAGCGGATGACCACCCGCCCCGGACCGGGCCGCTCGTCGGCGCCGCAGGAACAGCTACGCGCGCCCGCGGTCGCGGTCGCGGTCGCCGCATCGAGCTCCGGGATCTCGCCGCATACCCGTCCGCGCTGCCCGTCAGGCCGGATGCAGGCCGGACGGGCCCTTGAATCCCTTATTGAACCCATGTGACAGTTCGCTTGACTCAGGGGCTGCCTCATGATCCGAGGCGTTCCCTGGCAGGAGGCGGCCACCGATGAATAAGACCGACCGGCACATGGGGGGTGGGAGAAGGAGCGGGGCTGGGTGCGTGCAGCTGCAAGGCGGAGGAGGGAGGCAACGCGAAGGGGGTCCCCCCATGCCTTCAGGGCTATGGGGGGAGTCGTTGACTGACGACAACGCCGCAGATGTGCGTGCCCAGCCCCGCGACGCCGCCTCCCATGTGCCGGTCGGTCTATGGTTGCGCTTGCACATCCCACCGAAGAATCCGGCCATGGGAAGCAATCCGTGCACACATCCGTCCTTGCTGCCGCGTGGGACGTTCACCCGTACCGAGCAGCCGACAGCGGAGGAGCAGGCACGATGTCAGGGACCGGCCGGGCAGCCGCAGACGGCGAGGCAGCGGGAACCCCCGCGCGCGGCGTACCGGAGCGGGCGGACCGCCCGGTGGACCAGGACGCCCCTCTCGTGATCGGCGAACGGGTGAAGCGGCTCCGCAAGGAGCGTGAGCTGACCCAGCGTCAGCTGGCCGAGCCCTCCTACACGGCCGCGTACATCTCCACCCTGGAGGCCGGAAAGGTCCGGCCCTCCGAGGCGGCGCTGCGCCACCTCGCCGAGCGGCTCGACGTCTCGTACGAGGAGCTCGCCACCGGGCGCCCCAGCCATCTCGCCACCGCGATCCGGCTCCGCCTGGCCGACGCGCAGCGAATCCTGGCCACCGGTGACGCGGCCGATGCGGCAGTGGAGTACGAGCGGCTGCTCGCCCAGGCCGAGGAGTACGGCCTCCGGACCGAACAGGCCAGTGCCCTCACGGGGCTGGGCGAATGTGCCCTGGAGACGGGTGAACTCAACCAGGCGCGTGCCCACTTCGAGGCCGCCGAGCAGCAGCTGGCCGACGCGCCCCTGCCCGAGCGGGCCCGGGCGGTACGCGGCCGGGCGGTCGCCCACTTCCTCGCAGGCGAACTCCGCTACTCCTGCTACCTGCTGGAAAGCGCCCTCGACGAACTGAATACCTCGGGCCTGCAGGACCCCGGCGCCCTGCTCCAGCTCTACACCGCCTCCATCGCTCCCTACATGGACCTGGGAGCGCACGCCCGCGCCGCGCAGGCCGCCGAGCTGGCCCTGGCGCTGGCTCCGCAGGTCTCCGACCCCGCGCTGGTCGCCTCCATGCACCGCTCGGTGGCCCGCACCCTCATCGCGGAGGGCCGGGCAGCAGCCGCCGATGCCGCGCTCGCCAAGGCGGTCGAGCTCTACCAGCAACTGCAGATGCGCACCGAACTCGCCCACTGCCACTGGATGCGCGGCTACGTCCACGCCCAGCACGACGACCTGGAAAGGGCGGAGAGCGAACTGCGGACCGCGCACTCCATGCTGGTCTCCAAGCGCGCCGCCCTCTATATCTCCCAGGTCGAGGTGGAGCTCGCCGATGTACTTCGCCGCCGCGGCAAGGCCGACGAGGCCGCGGCCTTGTTGCGCGACCTGCTCGGCGGTCTCCATCCCGACCGCGGCGCGGTCCACGCGGGCGGAGCCCATCGGCTGCTCGGCCTGATCGCCGAGGAATCCGGTGACGCCGAGGCCGCCGAGGAGCACTACGTCACCGCTCTCTCCCTGCTCGAACGCGCAGGAGCGGCGGGCGACCTCGCCGACATCTGCCGGCTCCTGGGCGACCTGCTGCGCAGCGAGGGCCGTACCGAAGCCGCCATGGACGCCTACCGCACCGGTCTCGGTCACCGCTCCAGCCCGGGCACCGCCACCCTCGGCTCGGCTCCGGCCCGCCCCCCGGAGACACCCTCGAACTGACGGTCCCGGCCGTGGCCCCGTTTATCTAACTCTCCTTATCCAACTCTCCGACTGTCCAACTCTCCGACTCCGCGACGCGGGCGAGGAGTTCGTCGCGGCCGATCGGGTCGGTTCGCGTCGACTCCACCGTGCAGGCGTGGGCTCCGGCCACCGCACCGTAGAGGCCGCACCGTTGCGGCGGTTCGCCGGCCAGCCAGCCGAGGAGGAAGCCGGACACGAAGGCGTCGCCGGCGCCGTTGGAGTCCACCACCGGCCCCGGGGGCGTGGCGGCCGGAATCCGGGTCACTTCGCCGTCGGCCAGCAGATAGGCGCCCTCGGCTCCGGCCGTGGCAACGACCACCTGGGCACGTCCCCGCTCGGCGATCCGTCTCATGGTCCGCGCCGGGTCGGCCAGGGCGACGACGGAGACGAAGACGAGGTCCGCCTCGTGGGCGAACGGCTCGTGGTAGGGGTTGGCGCCGTCCCAGTCGTGCAGGTCGGTCGAGATCGTCACTCCGGCTTCCCGCAGCGCGGGAAGAGCGAAGGCGCACGGGTGGGTGATCGAGACATGGGCATGACGGCTCGCCGCGGCCAGGGACCGGACCGTCGCCTCGGGCAGCCGGTCGCCGCCCCGCGACCGGCTGTCGTCGTACAGGGACAGCCGTCGCCCGTCCGGGCCGACGAGGTTGACGGCGCGTTTGGTGCCGCCGGGCAGCGGGACCTCGGTGAGTGCGATGCCACGGTCGCGGTGCAGCGCCCGGATCAGGTCGCCTGCGTAGTCGTCGCCGATCATGTCGAGGTGATGCGTGCGCAGGCCCAGGGCGCTCACCCCCAGCGCGACGAAGTCCCCGGTCTGCCCAGCCCGCGTCTCGATCCCGGGGCGGATCATGTAGCTGTCGGCGTACGGGAGGGGCAGCTCCGGGACGTACACGATCGTGTCGACTCCCGCGCCTCCCAGGACGAGGACATCGGTCTCGGCGCTCATGGGTGTTCCTCTCCGGCCGACCGGCAACTGTGGCTGTCGGCAGGCGAGTCAAGCAGGGCAGCCACCGCGGCCGCAAGATGTTGCAGAATCCTCCCGCAAGTTTTTGCTCCCCATGCGCGGACCCGGCCGTCTGCGACCCATCGCCTCGACCCCGCGGCGGCCCCCTGCACCAGACCGCGCCGGGCTCGGTGCAGGGGGCCGCGTGCAGCCGCCTCTCCGTCGCTTCCGTTCGCGGAACGCTTCCGGCGTCGCGGCGGATACGCGGCCGCGGCCACGGCGCTGGAACGCGCCGCGGAACTCACGTCGGAGCCGGATCAGCGCGCCAGGCGCCTGCTCGCCGCTGCCGCGTCGGCCATGTACGCCGGGTATCCGCAGTGGGTCGGTGAGATCGCGGCCCGAGTCGACACCCTGACGGACGACGCCCAGCTCCTCGCCGAGGCGTCCCTGCGCGGCGGGTGGTCCCTGGCCGTGACGCTCCGGCACGACGACTCCCTGGCCTTCCTGCTGCCCGTGGCCGAGTCCATGGCCACACAGGCACCTGCCCTGGCTCTGGACGCGCTGTCAACGGCAGCGACCCCCGCGTATAACTCCGGCGCCCCCTTCCACCGGACCGAACTCCAGCGGATCGGCGGCCTCATCACGCCGCGCGATGACGGTACGGCGCACCCTGCCGCAGCGGGCGCGGACACTGATCGGGGCCTGGTGCTTCATCGACCACTACGGCCCCGACGATGTCGCCGACACGGGTGGCATGGACGTGGCTCCTCATCCGCACACCGGTCTGCAGACCGTGAGCTGGCTGTTCAGCGGAGAGATCGAGCACCGCGACAGCCTCGGCAGCCACGAGCTCGTCCGGCCCGGCGAGCTCAACCTCATGACCAGCGGGTACGGCATCAGCCACTCGGAGGTCTCCACCACCCGCACCACCACGCTGCACGGCGTCCAGTTGTGGGTGGCTCTGCCCGAAGAACACCGGCACACCGGGCGTGACTTCCAGCACTACGTCCCGCGACGGGTCCGGGTGGACGGAGCCGACGTCAGGGTGTTCCTCGGGTCGTTGGCGGGTGGCACCTCTCCGGTACGGACCTTCACGCCCTTGCTCGGCGCCGAACTCGTTCTCGACCCGCGCTCGACGACCAGCCTCCGCGTGGATCCCGGCTTCGAGCATGGCCTGCTCGTCGACCAAGGGAACGTCCGCGTCGACGGAACACTTCTGCGCCCGGCCGAGTTGGGATACATCGGCACCGGAGGCGACACCCTGACCCTGACGAACGAGGCGGAATGCCCCGCCCGCGTGGTGCTGTTGGGCGGCACACCGTTCCAGGAATCGATCGTCATGTGGTGGAACTTCATCGGCCGCAGCCACGAGGACATCGTCGAAGCGCGGGCAGCGTGGGAGAACGCCTCCGATCGCTTCGGAAGTGTCGACGGTTTCGAAGGCGGACGCCTTCCCGCGCCGGGCCTTCCGAACGCCCGCATCGCACCACGCAAGAATCCCGCACAGCACTGAAATGACGTCCTGACCGACGTACGCGCCTCCGGAAAGCGCATCGTGCCGGTCTGCCCGTACGTGGCGAAGTTCCTCAAGAAGCACGACGAGTTCGCGGACATCACCGACCCGGTGACGCCCGAGGTGCTGCAGTGGCTGGAGACCGCCCTGAAGCGGTGACCGCCCCGCGGCTCGCGTCGCACGTCTGGTGACCACGAGGGAGGCCGCCGTTCACCGAGGGGCAACGGGAGTTCATGGGTGGCCCCGCGGAAACCTGGGTGGCGGGACGCGGCCGGTCGGTGGGCAGCTCGGCGGGGGGCCGGTCGGTCGATGGCATGCTGCGGCTCCCCGTGGGTAGGGCGGCCGCCGCGCCGGTCGGACGGGAGAACGCGAAGGGCCGGAAGGCTGAGCGGAGCTGCCCGCCGGAGTTGTCCGGCTGAACAGGCCCCTGCCTTCCGGCCCTTGGCCATATCCGGGCTATACGCCACCGCCTCGACTGCCCGCGGGTACCGCAGCCGGCGTGGACTGTTCGCCCGCCGCGGGCGGTGCGGTGTCCGTGCCGACGGGGCGGCCCGGCCACCAGAAGGTACGGCCGACGTCCAGGGCCAGGGCCGGGACGAGGACGGACCGCACGAGGAAGGTGTCGATCAGGACACCGATGGCCACGACGATTCCGATCTCGATGAACGCCACCTGTGGGTCCGTGGTGAGCGCGGCGAACGTCGCCGCCAGCACCGCGCCGGCGCTGGTGATGACGCCGCCGGTGGAGGTGAGTCCGCTCAGCACGCCGGCACGGTGGCCGCGGTGACCGACCTCCTCGCGGTCCGGTGGATGAGGAAGATGTTGTAGTCGACGCCGAGTGCCACCAGGAACAGGAAGCCGATCAGCATGACCTGGATGTCCACCGCCGGGAATCCCAGGACGTGCTGGAACAGCTGCCAGCTGATGCCGAGGGCGGCGAAGTAGGACAGCACCACGGTCGCCATCAGCAGCAGGGGCGCAACCAGGGCCCGGAGCAGGAAGACCAGGATGAGGAAGACCACGGCGAGCACCAGCGGGATCACCACCTTGCGGTCGTGGGCCTGCGCCTCGGTCTTCTCCTGTGCCATCGCGGTGGGGCCGCCGACCTGGGCGTCGGCGCCGGGGACGGCGTGCACGGCGGCGCGGATGCGGTCGACCGTACGGGCCGCCGCCGCGCTGTCCGGGCTGTCCTTCAGTACGGCCCGGGTGCCGGCGAGAGTGCCGTCCGTGGACTTCTCCGGCGCGGCGACCTCGGCAACCCCGTCGACGCCCTTCAGCGCGGTGGCGACCGCGGGTGCGGCCTCGGCCTTGCTGATCACCTCGGCGGGCCTGCTCTGGCCGGCCGGGTAGTGGTCGGCGAGGAGTTCCTGGCCGGCGATCGAGCCGGGCTTGCCGACGATGAGGTGCTCGTCGTCGAGACCGGTCTTCAGGCCGAGCGAGCCCAGGGCCAGCACGGTGAGGACGAGGGCGGAGCCGATCCACACCAGGCGCGGACGGCCGGAGATCCTGCCGCCGACGCGGTCCCACAGGCGGTGGTTGGCGTTCTTCACGGCCACTTTGGCGCGCGGCACATTGGGCCAGAACACCCAACGTCCGAGGATCACCAGAACGGCCGGGAAGAGCGTGGTCATCGCGGCGAGACCGCAGATGATGGCGATGGCCCCGGCAGGGCCGAGCGTGTAGTTGAAGCCGACGTCCGCCTGCGTCAGGCAGAGCAGCCCGATGCTGACGGTCGCCGCCGACGCGGCGATCGCGGGGACGGCCCTGCGGACCGCGGTCTGCATGGCCTCGTGCCGGTCCTCGTGGACCCGCAGTTCCTCACGGTAGCGGGCCAGCAGCAGCATCGCGTAGTCGGTGCCGACACCGAACAGCAGTGCCGTCACGACGATCTCGTTGCCGCCGCCGACCGTGAGCCCGAAGCCCTTGGCGAGGAGGTACGAGACGGCCTGCGTGGTGAGGAACGCGACGCCGACGGTGAGCAGGGGCAGCAGCCACAGGATGGCGCTGCGGTACGTGATCAGGAGCAGGGCGGCGACGACGAGGACCGTGATGAGGGTCAGCGCGCGGCCGGTCGACTCCCGGGCGTCGGCGGCGTCCAGCGAGTTGCCCGCCGGGCCGGTGAGTTTGGCTTCGAGGCCGTCCGGCCGGTCGGCGGTGGCCCGGTTCCGTACCTTCTCCGCGTCGTCCGCGAGTGCGGTGCTGTCCTCCTTGTCGAGGGGCACGAACGCGGTCAGTGCCTTGCCGTCGTCGGACGGCCTGGCCGGCCCGACCTCACCGGCCGCGAAGGTCGCGAACTCCTTGATGTCGGACGCGACCTTGGCCTTGTCCTCGGCGGTCAGCCCGCTCTCCCGTACGTAGACGACGATGCCGAGGGAGATCTTGCCGTCGGCGAACCGGTCGGCGAGTCCGGCGACATCGGTCGACTCGGCCCCTCGGGGCAGCTCGATGGTCAGCTCGTCCTTCGCGATCTCCGAGAGCTGTCCGGCGAGGGGTACGGACGCGACGACGATGATCAGCCAGGTGAACAGCGTCAGGCGGTTGTCGTCGTCGGACGGTACGAGGCCGAGCTTCGTGAAGACATTCGATGTGTGCTTGGTGACGACCTTCTCACTGACACCGAGCCGCCCGGCGATGGCGGCGTTGGAGCGGCCCTCCGCCACCAGTCCAAGCACTTCCCGTTCCCGTGCGGTGAGCCGGCCCAGGGGGGCATCGGAGGCGTTGCCCGCCAGGAGCTTCGCCACCACATCGGGGTCCATCGCACTGCCGCCCGCGGCCACCCGACGCACGCAGTCGATGAACTGGCGGCTGTCGAAGACGCGGTCCTTGAGCGGATAGCCGACCCCGCCCGAACCGTCCGCCAGCAGCTCACGGGCGTAGAGCTGTTCCACGTACTGCGAGAGCACGAGCACCGGGAGCCCCGGAATCCGGCTGCGCGCCTCGATTGCGGCGCGCAGGCCCTCGTCGGTGAAGGTGGGCGGGAGCCGTACGTCGACGAGCGCGATGTCCGGCCGGTGTTCGATCAGGGCGTCCAGAAGGGCGGGCCGGTGTCCACGGCGGCGGCGATCTCGAATCCATGGGCGGTCAGGAGGCGCACGAGCCCTTCCCTCAGGAGGAAGAGATCTTCGGCGAGAACAATGCGCACGGGATCTCCATCGTCGCCATCGTCGGTCCGCCCTGAGGGCCTGTCGGGTGACCTCTGATCGGGCGGCCACGCCCTGGCACGCACGCTTCCCGCGTTGCCGAAATGCCCTAGTAGCTCCGCTACGAGGACCTTCCAGCGCCTTGGAATCGCACGCACCAGACCGCGTCCGCTTTCCGATCGAAGGTCACCCGACAGGCTCTGAGGGCTGTTCACGGCAAGTATGCCGTCGAATGCGGCAATGCGGCTCTCGATTCCGCGCAGCCCCGTTCCTGCGGATGCCGCGGCGCCACCGACCCCGTCGTCGGTCGTGCTGATGCGCAGGGCGTCCCGGTCGTGCCTGATGTCGATCCATACCCTCCCGGCCTTCGCGTGTTTCGCCGCATTCGTCAGCAGTTCACTGACGGCGAAGTACGCGGCGGACTCGACGGGGGCGTCCAGCCGGCCGGGCAGGTCGACCACCACATCGACAGGGAGCGGACTGTCCAGTGCCAGCGCCCGTACGGCGTCTCCCAGACCCCGGTCGGAGAGGACCGGCGGATGGATTCCCCGTACGAGGTCGCGGAGTTCGCTCAGCGCCTTGGAGGACGAGTCCCTGGTCTCCATCAACAGGGCGCGCGCCGCCTCGGGGTTGGAGTCCAGGAGCTGTTCGACGGCGTCGAGGTTCATACCCATCGCGACGAGCCTGGCCTGCGCCCCGTCGTGGAGGTCGCGCTCGATCCTGCGGAGCTCCGCCGCCTGGCTGTCGACGACGGCACCCCGGGTGCGAGTCAAATGACCGACCCGTGCGGCGAGTTCGGCGCTCGGGTGGGGGCCGAGGAGGGTGCGGGTGAAGCGGCCGTGGGCCGTGATCAGCTTGGGTCCCACCCACAGCCCCAGTCCGATGAACCCCATGCCGACGAAGGGCATCAGCCAGGTGCGCAGACCGGTCTCGCCGTGCACATGGATCAGTCCTGCGTAATGGTCGTCGTATCCGGCGGACACGAGGTCGTCCCAGATGAACGGGAAGACCAGGCCCTCCAGTCCGTAGAGGAGCAGCGCCGCCGGCATGAGGGCGAGGACGGTGCCGACGACGGGGTCGGCGATCGTCCACAGCATGTCCCGCCAGGTGGCGGGGTCGGACAGGAGCTGCCTGCAACGTCCCCACCGGCCGAAGAAGCCGGGTTCCCGCGGCGGCAGTTCACGGTACGGCTCGGCGATCCGGACCCCCGACCAGGCGTGGGCCAGCCTCCGCGACCGGTTCGCCAGCCTCCTGACGGCGGCCACGACCAACGGCAGAAGCAGGACGCCCACGCCGAGGCCGAGATAGACCAGGGAGATCACCATCAGGACGAACAGGGCGAGCTGAGGCACCTTCTGTGCCGCCAGGGCCGGCCCCCGCAGTGGCGGCTGCCAGAGCTTGGGCGGTGCGGGTGTCGTCATCCGGGTCTCCTCGGCTCGGAACCTCTTGGTCCCTGCAGGCATCAGTCTGTCCTGCGACCGCTCCGGGAACATTGGGCCTGTCCCCCCCTTTCCAGGGGAGACCTAGGTCCCCCCTGAACGAATGCCTGGTCGGACGCCCTGCGCGAGGACCGGGCCGGGGGGTGGGCCAGGGGGCAGCGAGGGACGGCCCGGTTCGCCTCCGAGCAGCCGTGGAGCCGGGAGGGCGAGGGTGCTCGCACCGTGGAGGTGGGCGGCGCAGATGAATGGGGTGACATCCCCCCTAAACAACCAGTGAAACGATTGTCGGTGGGCTAGGTTCTGGATCACTTTCAGTGTCGGCGCCAGAGCCACGGAGGGTCACCGCAACCGAGATCATGAAGAGCGGCCGCGACGGACGCGAACGGCTCCGCCGGGTCCGTGAGGGTCTGTCACACGGGCTCTGTCGCACTGCCCTCGCCACGGAAATGACCGTGGACAACAGGTCGACATCCTGAGTTCGCCGTCAATTTCGCGAGTGCTGGTTTGGCGATCCGGGGAAGGATCTAGGTTGGGCCGAATGAGAGCGATGGAGAGCCCGGTCCGGGTATGGACGCGCCGGGGCATGTGGGGTTCCGTGCTGCTCTCGGCGGGTGCGTGGGGCGCTGGTGCGTTGCCGCAAGGCGTGCGGGACGGGGTGTGGGGAGCGCCGGGCCCGCTCCTCACGGCGGTGGGTGCGACGGCGACGTATGCCGGACTCGGGCTGCTGGTGTGGGCCTGGTGGCAGTTGGGCACGCTGTTGCGGGCCGGCGCGGTGATGAGCCGGAGACAGCAGTGGCGCACGCTGGGATGCTGGGCGTTGCCCCTGCTGCCCGCGCCGCTGCTGTTCAGCGCCGACGTCTACAGCTACATGGCCCAGGGTGCGCTGGCCCAGCGCGGCTGGAATGTCTACGAGGTCGGCCCGACGGCGCTGGGCGGCTCGCTCGCCGCCAATGTCCCGGAGATGTGGCGGAACGCACCGGCCCCGTACGGGCCCGTGTCCGTGCTGGTGAGCCAAGCCGTGGTGTCGGTGACCGGGGAGCATCGTGTGGTCTCCGCGGTCGTGGGACTGCGGCTGGTGGCGCTCGCCGGGCTGGCCCTACTGGCGTGGTCGGTGCAGCGGCTGGCGGTGCGGACGGGTGCCGGCGGTGGAGGGGCCTGGTGGGCGGCGCCGCTCAATCCGTTGGTGTTGGCGCATGTGGTGGGCGGGGCGCACAACGAGGCACTGATGGTCGGCCTGATGATGGCCGGCTTCCTGGCCTTCCGCTCCGGGCGATGGGGTCTGGGCGCCGCGGTGCTGATGGGGGCCGTGCTGGTGAAGGCCCCCGCTGCGGTGGCATTGGGGTGTGCCGCGATGGTGGCGGTGGCCGCGCAGTCGGGCTGGCGGCGTCGCTGCGGTCGTGCTTTGGGGATCTCCCTGGTGGCCGGCGGGACGCTGTGGCTGGGTGTGACCCTGTGCGGGCAGGGCTGGGGGTGGCTGCGGACCATGCATACGCCGACCGAGGTGTACACGCTGCTGTCGGTGAGCACGGACGTGGGCCGAGTGCTGGAGTGGATCGCGGCCGCGGTGGGATCGAACGCGGCGCCGGGGGCGGTGAGCGCGGCACGTACGGTCGGGACGTTGGCGGGGCTGGGCGCGGCGGTGTTCTTCATATGGCGTGCTCCCCGCTGTGGGGCGGAACGCGCTGCGGCAATGGGGCTGCTGGCCTTGGTGATGTGCGCTCCCGCGATGCAGGTGTGGTACCTGCTGTGGGGCGGGGTACCGCTGGCTGTGGTGGCGTGGCGCACTCTGGCGGATGCCCGGGCGAAGGGGGCGGTGGTCGCTCTGCTCCTGCTGGTACTGCCCGCGGGCCGGGGGCCGACCTGGACCTATGCGGTCGCCGCCGTCATCGGGGGGGCGGTGACCATGGTGTTGCTGGCGTGGACGGCTCAGCGGAGTCGGGAACGGACAGCCCTCGCCATGACCGGAGCCGCCGATACAGGGCGGTTCCCGGCGTCTTCACCCTGATGGTGGCGTGAAGTCGGCACCCCGGCCGGCAGAGGTCCTCCGGCCGGGGCTTCCCGGGCATTCGCCCGCGATCGAGCGAAGTTGTTGGAGGGCACAACCATGACAACCGCCGTGGACGACAACGTCGTTCCGCCAAGTGGCCGAGAACCGCAGGGCCCACAGCTTCGGTGGCCACCCCTGTCGGCGGTGCGGACCGCACTGGCCCGCCGAGCGACATGGGTGCTGGCCGTGAGTTCCCTGGTGATGCTGCTGCTGGTGTGGATCCCCGCCTGCACCCGTTCCGGCATGGTGGATCTACGGGTCTACCGCACCGGTTCCACCCATCTGCTCTCCGGCGACCTGTACGCCTTCCGACTCGACCTGCCCGGCCCCGACATCTTCCTTCTGCCCTTCACCTACCCCCCGTTCGCCGCTGCCCTCTTCCTTCCCCTCTCCACGCTCCCGTTCCCGCTGGTGGCCGCCGCCTGGACCACGGCCTCACTCCTGGCTCTGGTCGCCTTCGTTCACGGCAGCCTGCGCCTGGCCGCCCCGGACACACCACCCGAGCAGCACCGGCAGCGGGTACTGCTGTGGAGCGCCGCCCTGATGTGGACCGAACCGGTCACCACCACACTCGCCTTCGGGCAGATCAACCTGCTGCTCGCGGCCTTGGTCGTCCTCGCTGTTCAGAAGCGCCCGGCAGCCGTGGCGGGATTCGGTGTCGGTATCGCCGCCGCGATCAAGCTGACCCCGGCGGTCACCGGTCTCTACTTCCTCATCCGCAGGCGCTGGGCAGCTGCCGCGTGGTCGGCCGTGGCGTTCTTCGCCGCGGCGGCGATCGGATGGTGGCTGGCGCCAGGGCCCTCCCACGATTTCTGGCTCCACGCGGTGGGCGATGCCGCACGGGTCGGCCCCGTCGGGTCCGGGCTCAACCAGTCGTTGCGCGGGGCACTTTCACGCACTCTCGGCCACGATGTGGGCATGTCCGCGCCATGGTGGACGGCAACCGCCCTGGTCGGCGTGCTGGCACTCTTCGCCGCTGTACGCAGCGCACAGCGGTCCGACCGGCTCGGCTGCCTCCTCGCGGTGCAGGTCTTCGGCCTCCTCGCCAGCCCCATCTCGTGGTCCCACCACTGGGTCTGGGCCCTCCCCGCCCTGTTCTGGCTCCTCCACACCCCGCAGCGCACCCGTTGGCGCGCAGCTGCCCAGGCCGCCTGGGCGACGACGCTGCCCTGCCATCTCGCTTTCTGGCTGGTACAACTCCATCCCCAGATCACGTCGCTCGACTACTCATGGCCCCTCGCCGTGCTCGGCTGGGCCTACCCCGTGTGCGCACTGCTCACCCTTGTGGCTCTGACCTCTGCAGCCGCCCCTTCCCCGGCTTCCCTGCACGCCGGCGAAGACGGGCTCCTTCAGCCGAGGTCGGACAGCAGGTCGTTCAGTACCGCTTCCTACTCCACCGGCACACCTGAGTCCTTCGGGGCTCTGGGCAGGTCCGGGTCCTACGGGGCGTCGGCCCGCACCCCTGTGAGCGGCGGACCGGCCGGGAGTGTGAGCACCGAGGCACGGTAGTCGGCGGCGGTGTAGCGCCAGTGCACGCGACGCAGCAGGGCGGAGGCGATGCGCAGGCCTCCCCAGTCGAAGTCCCCGTGGTAGCGGAGGTGGGAGCCGTGCGCGTGCAGATGGTGCAGGAGGGTGACGGCGGCGACGGACGGCTGCCCCTGAAGGCACACCAAAGGCGCGGAGGCCGCGCCGTACGTGTCGGTGGCCGCGGCGAGCACGGCCGGGTTCTCGCAGATCCGGACCGTCGGCGGCGCGGAGAGAGCCGGGCAACGGGCCAGCTGGCGCAGGGCATTTACGCATACGCGTAGGCGCCGGGCGCCGCGGGTCCGAGATTCGCTCGGCCGCCTGCCGCACGCGGTCCGAATCCCGATCGAGCAGATGGTGGACAGTGAGTCGGAGTACGCCTGGGCGGGGGACGTTCACGTGGTGCGAGGCGGCCGGACCGGACGCTCCCAGAGGCCGCCCAGGTGCGCGTGGAGGACGTCCTGCGCCTCTCTCGGGGTGAGATGGCCGATGAGAACGTGCGCGGTGAGGCCGTCCGCAAGGGCGAGGAGGGTGCGGGCCTCGCGTCGCGGATCGAGGGGCACGGCACAGTCGGCGCCCTCGCCGGCTTCCGAGACGAGGCGGGTGAACGCCTCTTGCAGGGCTGCGTAGTTCGCCTTCAGCGTCCTCGCAAGGGCCTCACTGACAGCCGCCTGCGCAACGAAGGCGAGCCAGACCCTGGCCTCGGCGCGGTGCTCTTCCTGGAGCAGTGAGATCTCGGTCACCGCATGCGCCAGGGCCGTGCCGGCCGACTGGGCCGGGCTCCTGACGAGGCGGGCCTGTACGCGCTCACTGATCCGCTCGCCGATGTACCCGAGAGCGAACACGAGCATCTCTTCCTTGGTTCGGAAGCATCGCTGAACGGCGCCCATCGAAACCTGCGCACAGGCGGCGACGTCTCGAAGGGTCACTCCCTCCAGCCCGCGTTCGTCGGCGAGTCGGCAGACGGCCTCAGCGATCCGGCGACGCCGGTCTACGTGATCCACCTGCTTGGGCATGCCCGGTCGCCTCCCTGGTTCCACGGTGCTCCGTTCCGCAGCTCACTTTATCCGATGCGCTCGCATCGATTCACGGGCTACAGTTCCGATGCAAGTGCATCGGAAAATCGACGAGAAAGGAAACGAGCGCATGCATGACGCCCTGTGGAAGATGCCGGCCACCGCGCAGGCGGAGGCGGTGCGCCGCGCAGATGTCTCGGCTGTCGAACTGGTCGACAGCCACCTGGAGCGCATCGCCGAGGTCAACCCGCGGGTGAACGCGGTCACGCAGCTCCTGGCGGAGCGCGCACGCGCCGCCGCAGCGCGGACAGACCGCCGACGGGCAGCCGGTGAAGCGCTGGGGGCGCTGGCGGGCGTGCCGTTCACGGTGAAGGAGAGCACCGCCGTCGAAGGTGTACCGACCACGTTCGGCACGGAGCGCTTCCGTAATCTGGTGGCATCGGCCGACGCACCCCCGGTGGCCCGGCTGCGAGCGGCCGGGGCCATCCCCATCGGGCACAGCAACATGCCCACCCTGATCCTGGCGGGGATGCACACGCGAAGCGAACTCTTCGGCGACACGGTCAACCCATGGGACCGCGGCCGGACCCCGGGCGGCACCAGCGGAGGCGACGGGGTGGCCGTCGCCACGGGCATGGCAGCGCTCGGGCTCGGCAACGACTCCGGTGGATCGGTGCGCATCCCGGCCCAGTTCTGCGGAGTGGCCGGGCTGAAGCCGACAACCGGGCGTTTCCCCGCGGACCACCGCGTCCTCGGCCCCGACGACCCCGGCCCGGCGTCCCAGATGCTGGTCACCGACGGCCCGTTGGCGCGGAGTGTGGGCGACCTCCGGTTGGCGTACGAGGTGCTGGCCGGAACCGACCCGCGCGACCCGCGGGCCGTACCGGTACCTGCCTACGGCGAACCACTCCCCGGACCGGTGAAGATCGCGGTCGTGGCGGACCCGGGTGGGCACGGCGTTCACCCCACGGTTCGCAGAGCGGTCGAGACCGCGGCCGGGGCGCTGCGCGACGCCGGGTACGACGTGCGGGAGGTGCAGGACGTTCCGAGGCTGGACGAGGCACTCGAGGCGTACGGCCGGATCACCGTGACCGAGTTCGCTGCGACCTGGCCGGTGGTCCGGAAGCTGCTCGGAGCAGGCGGGGACCGCTATATCGAGATGATGATGGAGCAGACCCCGCCGGCAAGCGCGGACGAGTTCATGAAGCTGATGGGCACCTGGATGAACATCCGCCGCTCATGGGCCGAATTCCTCGACGAATACCCGCTGTTGCTCGGCCCGGTATTCACCGAGCCACCGGTCGTTCCGGGGCTGGAGTCGCGCGACCGGGCCGGACGGGACCGGGTCGGCTCGGCCATGCGCCTGTGCACCGTCACCAGTTTCGTGGGGGTTCCCGGCGTGGCCGTACCGACCGGAGTGGTCGACGGACTGCCGTCCGGCGTGCAGATCGTCGGGCGCGCGTTCCGGGAGGACCTGTGCCTGGACGCGGCGCAGGCGATCGAGGACCGGCTCGGAGTTCTCACACCGGTCGACCCACGTGTGGGGGTCAGGGCTGATTGAGCCCTTGGCGGCCCGGGAGTCCGTGCGGAGGGCACGGACTCCTGAGCGGACGTGGGTTCAAAGGCAGGTGAGGTCGGGCATCGAGAAGCGAACTCGGTTGTCAGCGCAAGAGCGCGGCCCAGCGGGCTGCCTCTTCACACTGCTCCTGGCCTCGGCACAGCCGCGCGCGGACGGCCAGGGACACCGTGGTGATGGTACCCGTGACCGCCACCAGCGCGGCCGCGGCCAGGGTGACCGGCATGAGCAGCACAAGCATCGTGAGGGCCGCCGATCCCCACCCGGCCAGCACCGCGGCCGCGACCAGCCGGCGGGACCGCGGCCGGTCCTGGCCCGCACGCAGATCGATGCAAGCGGGCAGGTACCAGACGTTGCCTGATACGCAGAGCACGGCGACGCCGAGCGCCAGAACACCATGGGACATCGGTCAGCACTCTCCTCGGGGGCGGGGATTGCGGTGGTGGGCGGGGTCAGGGGTCAGTGCGATACGGCGGGGTCGAGTGCGGCGATCTCCGGATGGTGCAGATCGAAGGCCGGGGACTCGCTGCGGATACGGGGCAGGGCGATGAAGTTGTGGCGGGGAGGAGGACAGGAGGTGGCCCATTCCAGGGAGCGGCCATAACCCCAGGGGTCGTCGACGGTTACCTTCTTGCCGTACTGGGCGGTCTTCCAGATGTTGTAGAAGAAGGGGAGGAACGACAGCCCGAGCAGGAATGAGCCGATGGTGGACAGGGTGTTGAGGGCGGTGAAACCGTCGGCGGCGAGATAGTCCGCGTACCGGCGGGGCATTCCCTCCACGCCGAGCCAGTGCTGCACGAGGAAGGTGAGGTGGAATCCGACCGTCAGCACCCAGAAGGTGATCTTCCCCAGGCGCTCGTCGAGCATCTTTCCGGTGAACTTCGGCCACCAGAAATGAAATCCGGCGAACATCGCGTAGACGACCGTGCCGAAGAGTGTGTAGTGGAAGTGGGCGACCACGAAGTACGAGTCGGTGACGTGGAAGTCAAGTGGCGGTGAGGCCAGGATGACACCGGTCAGTCCGCCGAAGACGAAGGTGACCAGAAATCCGGTGGCCCACAGCATCGGCGTCTCGAAGGACAGCGATCCCTTCCACATCGTGCCGATCCAGTTGAAGAACTTCACTCCGGTCGGTACGGCGATCAGGAAGGTCATGAAGGAGAAGAAGGGCAGCAGTACACCACCGGTGGCATACATGTGGTGGGCCCAGACGGTGACGGACAGACCGGCAATGGCTATCGTCGCGGCAATGAGACCGATATAGCCGAACATCGGCTTCCGGGAGAAGACCGGAATGACCTCGGAGACGATGCCGAAGAACGGCAGAGCCAGCACATAGACCTCCGGGTGCCCGAAGAACCAGAACAGGTGCTGCCACAGAAGCGCACCCCCGTTGGCAGCATCGAAGATGTGCGAGCCGAACTTCCGGTCCATCTCCAGCGCGAGAAGTGCTGCGGCGAGGACCGGGAAGACCAGAAGGATGAGTACGGCGGTCAGCAGTACGTTCCAGGCGAAGATCGACATCCGGAACATGGTCATTCCCGGAGCACGCATACAGATGATGGTGGTGATGAAGTTCACCGCTCCGAGAATGGAACCGAAGCCGGACAGCGCCACGCCCATGATCCACATATCGGCGCCGATGCCCGGGGAATGGGTGGCGTCGGACAGCGGAGCATAGGCGAACCAGCCGAAGTCGGCAGCACCCTGAGGGGTGAGAAACCCTGCGGCGGCGATCAGTGAGCCGAAGAGGAACAACCAATAGGCCAGCATGTTCAGTCGCGGAAAGGCCACATCGGGTGCGCCTATCTGGAGCGGCATGAGCCAGTTGGCGAATCCCGTGAACAGCGGCATGGCGAACAGCAGCAGCATCACCGAGCCATGCATCGTGAATGCCTGGTTGAACTGCTCGTTGGACATGATCTGCGTACCGGGACGGGCGAGTTCGGCGCGCATCACCAGCGCCATCGCGCCGCCGACCAGGAAGAAGAAGAACGCGGTGACGAGATAGAGCGTGCCGATCTGCTTGTGGTCCGTCGTCGTGAGCCACGAGACGACGATCCGGCCGCGCGAGGAACGGCCCGGCAGATCGGTGCCGGGCTGCATGCTGCCCGACCGAGCGGGCCGGCGACCGGCCGAGGTGGCCTCCGCGTCGGCGGTGGCGGCCTGCGCGTCGGCGGTGGCGGCCTGCGCGCCGGTGGGGTCGTCCCCGGGGCCGGGGGGCTTGGGGCCATATGTGTGGGCGGCCTGATTGCCCTGCGATTCCATTGCGTCCACCGGGACCGTGTCCTCCAGCTGTGGCAGTTCTCCGAGCACTCCCCGGCCGCACGGGGGCATGTCCGGGGAGCGGTCGGGAAGGTCCGGCGGATCTCGAGGGGACGGACCGGACCTTCCCGACCGCACCATGCTGGCCGCCGCGCGCGACGCTCTCCAGGGACCGACGGGCACCTCCCACGGGGCCGACCGGCCCTACTTCCGTACACATTCGGCAGCCGACCGGCCCTGCCCGCGCCGGCCTTCGGAACCACACCGCCACCCTGCTCTCGGGGACGGACGCCGACGAGGTGCTGCATCTGATCGCCGAGCGGGCGATGGAAGTGGCGGGGGCCGACCGGGCGGCGATTCTGCTGCCCACGGCGCGGCCCGGTTCCGCGCCCCTCTCAGCGGCTCCGGCGGCATCAGCGACCGAGGAGCGCCTCACCGTTGCCGTCGCCCATGGCCGGGACTCCGACTGTGTCCAACGCGTCCCGCCATGCCCGTGCGAGTCCTATCGACATCGTGCTGTCAGCCGACGACGCGGTGACTCTGACCGTCACGGACAACGGCATCGGCATCGGCATCCCGGACAGTGACACGACCACTCCCGGAACGCCGACAGCGGTCGATGACGACGGCCGGCCGGCAAGGCGCGGCGGTGGGCTGGTAAATATGCGTACCCGGACGGAACTGTGCGGCGGCACACTCGCCATCGAGGTGCCGGCGGACGCCGGCACCCGGATCATGTGGCGCGTCCCCCTCCACGACTGACGCCTGAACACCTGTCAGATTCGCCGGACCGGTGTTTGTTCCTGGCGGTCCTTGATCCGGCCGACGAGCATCGCGGCGTGAATCCGGCGGCCGACGCCCAGTTTGGCGAGGATCGAGGAGATGCGGTTCTTGACGGTCTTCTCGGCCAGGAAGAGGCGTTCCGCGATTTCGCGGTTGGTGAGGCCCTCGCCGATGAGGTCCAGGATCTGGCGCTCCCTGGTCGTGAGCTGGTCCAGTTCCGATGTCTCCGACTCCTCGGCGGGGGTCCGCTGGGGGCCCCGCAGCCGTGCCATCACACGAGCGGTCGTCCGTGGGTCGAGCATCGAGGTGCCGGACGCGACCGTGCGTACCGCGGCGATCAGATCGGCTCCATTGATCTGCTTCAGTACGTAGCCGGCCGCACCCGCCATGATGGCGTCGAACAGTGCCTCGTCGTCATCGAACGACGTCAGCATCAAACAGGCCAGTTCGGGCATGAGGGCACGCAGTTCCCGGCACACCTCGATACCGGCGTGGTCACCGCGGGTGTCGTCTCCGAGCCGAACGTCCAGTACGGCGACCTGTGGCCCGCTGGCCGGTACGCGGGCCAACGCCTCCCGGGCGTTGGCCGCCTCGCCGACGACCTCGATGCCGTCTTCGGCCTCCAGCAGATCGCGTACGCCGCGCCGGACGACCTCGTGGTCGTCGAGGATGAAGACGCGTACGGGGGCCGCGGACTGCGGCGTCGTACTCAGCGGGGATTTCGCGAGGTCATTCACACCATGCTCGATCGGTTCGGGGAAGGGAGCTTGGACCAGTATGTCCTTCCGGCCGCAGACCGGTTCGCCGGGGTGTCACAGCATGTCGAACAGGCTCTGACCAGGGCCGAAAGGCTCTGTGGCCAGGGCCGGTCGGCAGGCTGGACGCGGTGCCATACTGACGCCGCCGAGATCGTCCGGGCGCTACGGACGTCTATGTGTCCCGACCACCCCACCGTGCTGTTCCAAGGAGTCACCGGTCCATGAACACTCCGAGCGAGGACTACCACGCACTGCTCGCGCGGCATGACGCGATGCGGCTGCGACGACGCATCCTGTCCCCGGACGGAGTCGGCGCCGAACCGTGGTGCGCCGAGGCACCGCAGCCGTACGACGGAACGTCCGACCAGCAGTTGATCAGCGCATTCCTGCCTCTGGTGAGCCCGTTGGAGGAGCTGATCGCCGAACTGTACCGGGTCCTGTTCGAGCGGCAACCGTATCTGCGGTCGTTGTTCCCCGAGTCGATGGCGTTCCAGCAGGCCCATCTCGCCGGAATCTTCCGCTATCTGATCGGCAATCTGCACCGTACAGACGAGGTGATCGGCACCTTCGCGCAGTTGGGTCGCGACCATCGCAAGCTCGGCGTACGCCCCGCGCACTTCGAAGCGTTCGAGGCAGCGCTGATCGAGGCGCTGCGCATGCGTGCGGGTGCCCGGTGGACGGGTGCCCTGGAGGACGCCTGGCTGCGGATGCTGCGGCTGGCCGTTTCGTCGATGGTCAGGGGCGCGGACGAGGCGATCGCCGAACCGCCGAGCTGGGGGGCGACGGTAACCTCGCACGAGTTCCGTACGCCGGATCTCGCGGTGCTGAGGGTGCGCCCCCATCAGCCCTACGCCTTCAGGGCCGGGCAGTTCGCGTCCTTGGAGTCGCCACTCCTGGAGCAGGCATGGCGTCCTTACTATCTGGCCCGCGCACCGCATCCGGACGGCGAGTTGGAGTTCCATGTACGGGCCCGGGGTGCCGGCGGGGTGAGTGACGCGCTGGTGCACGGCACGCGGGAGGGCGGCACTGTCCGCCTCAGCGCACCGCGGGGCGCCCTTGCCCTGCCCGATCGCACTCCGTCCGCCGACGTTGTGCTGATCGCCTCCGGTACCGGATGGGCCGCGATGAAGGCGCTGCTCCAGCAGATCGACGCCGAACGGTTCCGTGCCCACCGGGTGCGTCTGCTGCTGGACGAAGGGGTGGGTGAGGGCGGGTACGACGCGGCGTTCCTGGAGGCGTTCCGGCGCGGACGCCCCTGGTTGACCGTCCTCACGGCCGGTCAGACCGATCCGGCCGGTCCCTCCGCAGATCCCGGCCTGCGGGCCTTGGCCGGAATACCGGTGCAGCGACCCGGGGCCGCCGCCCGGCACCACGTCTATCTGGCCCTGGCACCCGAGGCATCCACAACAGACCTGGCGCGGGCCGTCGCCGGCCGGCTGACCACCGCCGGAGTCCCGGCCACGCACATCCATCACGACACCGTATGGGTCACAGAAACGTCTGCCAGTACGACCAGAACCGGGTTGCTATCAGCATGACGATGGCCAGGCACCACGTCACCGGCACCACAAGGGGGAACTCCAGGACCGCCGCGACCAGGGCGCGTGGGGCCGGCAGGACGCCATGGCGCAGATTGTGCACGGTGGTGTGCCAGAACATGAAGATGGTGGCCACCCACACGAGTGCGCACCACAGGCAGAGCGCGCCGATGTCGTACAGCGCCTGCGTCATCAGCCACATGCAGAAGCCGACGCCGAACAGGGTGCCCAGGTTCAGCCCCAGCCAGTACCACCGCCGGTAGCGCGCACCTGCCAGCAGGCCTGCGCCGGTCCCCATCACCACCCCGAAGGCGATCAGCCCGATGAGCGGATTGGGGAAGCCGAACACCGACGCCTGTTCGCTGCGCATCACGTCCGTGCAGGACACCACGGGGCTCAGCGAACAGGCGGGGACGAAGCCGGGGTCGGCGAGCAGTTCGAACTTGTCGGTAGTGATCACGAAGGAGCCCAGCAGCCCGAGCGCGGCGGTGATCACCAGCAGCCATGCGAATCCCCGGCGCGCCCCGATCCGCTCCCGTGCGTCGCTCGTCCCCGAAGCACCGTCGTGCGCCCGGTCCTCGGAGGAGCGAACCTCCCGGTCATCGGCCTCGGGGGCTTCCGCCACCATCTCCGACTCACGCGCCGACGCGCTCATGCCCACCCCCGCACGGAGCCGTCCGGCCAGACGACCTCCACCCGGATTCCACGCGCCCGGGCGAAGGCAACCAGATGTGCGGTGGCGTCCCGGCCGTCCGACGGCGAACCGTCCCACACCGCAAGCAGGGTCCGGCACGTCTCCACCAGACGTTCATCGGCGCTGACACAAGCGTTGCGGTCGGCCGGATCAAAAGCCAGCAGCCGTACGCTCTCGGCCAGGACCAGCAGTTCCCCTGCGGCCGGCCTATCCCGCTCGGGCAGCACCGCGGGCACCGCGCCCTGGGCCGGCAGCAGTACCGTCAGCTTCCGTCCGGCCTCCCGGGCGGCGCGCCCGAACACGACCGGCAGCCCGGCCCCGACCCGTACGAGAGCGGCCATGCCCTCTGCCACGGAGTCCAGCCGCGCTCTCAGTTCAGCCTCCACCAGCGCCAGAGTTCTGTTGTTGAGGTCTCTGTGTCCGACGACCGCGATCAACGCATTCCCTTCCTGTACACATCCGCACCGCCCGCTCCGACCGAACGCTCCACCGGCCACGGCCCGGCCCCCGGAGCCGCCGTTGGACCGGCCCGTGGCATGCGGTCCACTGCAGTGAACCCATCGGACGTCCGGCGCCGCTAGGGCCGTTGGGCCCTGGCGTGGGGATGGCAGCGCGCGATGTACTCGTACGGCAGGTGAGCAGATCAGGAGACGAGGCCGCCCCATGAGCCACGCAGGTCATCAGTCGCCCCAGCGGTCCGTGCCCGCGGCCGCGCCCACGTCGTCGGCGTCGGGCCCGGCTCACGGCCCGGCGGCCACCGGACCACGCCGCACGGTCGAGTTGACGGGCGCTCAGGCGCTGAGCCTGCTCGGCGGGGCTTCGCTCGGGCGGATCGTCTTCACCCAGCGCGCGCTGCCCGCGGTCCGGCCGGTGAACCATCTGCTGGACCTCGGTCATATCGTCATCCGGACACATCAGCACTCGGACCTGTTCGCCCAGGCCCGGCACCATGGCGACCGGGGAGTCGTGGTCGCCTACCAGGCGGATGACATCGATCCGCTGACCCATCTGGGCTGGAGCGTCGTCGCGACGGGTTACTGCCGCCCCGTGACCGATCCGGATGCCCTGATGCGCTACCAGCGACTGATCAGGCCCTGGTCGGACCGGGTGATGGACTGTGCGGTCCGCATCCGTCCGCATCTGGTCACCGGGATCCGGCTGACGGTCTGATGCAGGGTCCGAGTGAGGAAGCGGCGTCCGCGACGACCGGTCCCCGGGCACGCGGGCGGGTTTCAGCAGGGCCACCGCGGTGATGGCCGTGGCCGAAGTGTCCAGCGGGCCCTGGGGATCGTCGGCCTCGGCGGCCGGCGCGGCGCTCCGGTTCCCGGTCATCCCCTGTGTCCTGGCCCACGCACGGCTGGACGTCCCTCGTCCTGGAGCCGGCGGGTCACATCCTGTCGGGAAGTGCGTACCCACTGCGGGGCTCGAAGAGCGGGTGCGAGGATGAACCCGCCATGAAGCCAGGCCACTGTTCCCGAGCCGTGCGGGCCGCGATGTTCGCGGCCGTCTGCGTGCTGCTCGCGGCCGTCGGCCACGTCCTCATGTCGGGTACCACAGTCCCCTGGTGGGCGCTGCTGCCCGCGTTCGCCGGGACGGCCGCGGCCGCGTGGGCCCTGGCCGGCCGCGAACGCGGTCTGCTCACGGTCACCGCGGCCACGGTGGCGGTACAGGCCGTGCTCCACTCGCTGTTCTCGCTGGCCCAGTCGGTCGTGCAGCCCTCCTTGCCGGCCGGGAACTCCTTCGCCCGGCAGTGGGCCGCGCACCTGACCTGTGGCCTGGGCAGCCAGGGGGAGCTGTCCGCCGAGGAAGCCCTGCGCATCGTCGACAACGCCGGTCTCGGCCGGCTCGTGTCCCAGCCGCCGCCCGGCACCGCGGCGACGGACGCCCTCGGCGGCCACGCCATGCACCACATGGGGTCCTCGCCGCCCGGCGTCCTGACACCGGGCGCGGGCCACGACATGGCCGCGATGTCCCCTACGGGCATGCTGGCCGCGCACCTGCTGGCCGCCGTGCTCTGCGGCCTCTGGCTCGCCTACGCGGAACAGGGCTTCTTCCGCTGCCTGCGGGTTCTCGCGGGCTGGCTCAGGGCTCCCTTGCGGGTGCTCTTCGGCCTGTTCGTGCCGGTGACGGACCAGCCTCGTGTGCGGGTGCGCCGGGACTTCGGCGCCCGGCGCCCGCGGCGGCTGCTCCTCGTCCACGCCATCACCTCACGGGGTCCGCCGACGGGAACCGCTGTCCTGTGACAGCCGGTTCCCCGAGCGCGCGCTGACGGCTCCGTTCCGTCGCGCCTCGGGCATCGGCCATGCCCTCCGGCAGGCCGTACCCCCTTCACCGGTTCCGCCGCGCACGCGGCCCGCCGGAAAACCCTTTGCCCGTAAGGACCTGTGGCAATGACTCCTGCCCTGCCCACCCAGAACCGTCCGGGCGGCCGAAAGCCGTCCCGGCGCACCCCGGAATCCGACGCGGAGGCAACCAGGCTGGCCCTCGACGCCCGCGACGGGGACCCCGTCAAGGCCGACCGCTTCGTGCGCGCGCTCCAGTACGACGTGTGGCGGTACGTGGCCTACCTCAGCGCCGACCCTCAGGCTGCCGACGACCTCACCCAGGACGTGTTCCTGCGCGCCCTGGCCGCGCTGCACCGCTTCGAGGGCCGTTCCTCGGCCCGGACCTGGCTGCTGACCATCGCCCGCCGCACTGTCGTGGACAGCCTGCGTCACGCCGCCGCCCGCCCCCGGCTCTCGGCTCGGGACGACTGGCAGACCGCGGCCGAACAGGCCCAGCCGCTCGGCGTCCCGGGGTTCGAGGACCGCATCGCCCTGGCCGAACTCCTGGCCCTGATCCCCGCCGAACGCCGCAAGGCGTTCGTCCTCACCCAGCTCCTCGGTCTGGGCTACGCCGAAGCGGCGGCCGCCGTCGGCTGCCCCATCGGCACCGTCCGCTCCCGCGTGTCCCGCGCCCGCCTGAACCTCATCGCTCTCCTGACCGATGACGAACCGACGGCGGCCACGCAGGACCCCCCGCCCGCGCCGCGGGGCAACCGGAACATCGGCCCGGCGCCGCGGGAGCGCCTTCTCCTGGCCACCCCGGCGTGACGCCACGGCACGGCCCCTGACGGCCCGTGCCAGTCCGCTTCGGCACACGCAGGAGGGCGGGCAGGACTGGTGTACACGTCCTGCCCGCCCTCCGCGCTCCCGGCAGCGCCCGCTCCCCTCAGGTAGCCACCGGGTCCCCGGCGGGAGTCCGGTGGTCGAAGGCGATCAGCGGATCGCCGGTGAGGGGATGGTCGACCACGGCCGCCCGGACACCGAACACCCTCGCCATCAGTTCGGCCGTGATCACCTCGCGCGGAGATCCGGAGGCGACCACCGTGCCCTCGTACAGCACGTGCAGACGGTCGCACACGGAGGCGGCCGCGTTGAGGTCGTGCAGCGAGACCAGGGTGGTGCGGCGCTGCGCACGCAGCAGGGCGAGCAGTTCCACCTGGTGCCGGACGTCCAGGTGGTTGGTCGGCTCGTCCAGGACCAGCACGTCCGGGTCCTGGGCGAACGCGCGGGCCAGCAGCACCCGCTGGCGCTCCCCGCCGGACAGGGCGGCGAACCGCCGTCCGGCGGCACCGTCCATGCCGACGTCGGCGAGGGCACGGTCGACGAGGTCACGGTCGGCGGCGTTGTCTCCGGCGAAGGCCCGCTTGTACGGCGTACGCCCCATGGCCACCACCTCGCGTACGGTCAGCTCGAAATCTCCGCCGCGCTCCTGCGGGAGCGCCGCCACATGGCGGGCCGAGCGGGCGGGGGTCATTTCCCGGATGTCGGTACCGGCCAGCAGCACCCGGCCGGCGGTCGGGCGCAGGTGCCGGTAGACGGTGCGCAGCAGCGTGGACTTGCCACTGCCGTTGGGGCCGACCAGGCCGGTGATCTCGCCCTCGGCGGCGATCAGGTGGGCCCCCGACACGACGGTGCGGCCCGCGTAGGCGACGGTCAGGTTCTCCGTCTCGATCCTCATGCGCCGCTCCGCAGCCGGCGGTCCAGCAGGTAGAGCAGGGCCGGCGCGCCGATCAGCGAGGTGACCACGCCGATGGGCAGCTCCTGGGCGTCCATCGCCGTCCGGCAGACGGTATCCACGACGACCATGAGCAGCGCGCCGAGGAGCGCCGAGAGCGGCAGCAGGCGTCGGTGGTCGCCGCCCGCCACGAGCCGGCAGACGTGCGGCACCATCAGGGCGACGAAGGCGATCGCGCCGGAGACGGCGACCAGCACCCCGGTGAGGACGCTGGTCGCCGTGAACAGCTCCCGCCGCAACCGCGTGACGTCGACGCCGAGCCCAGCCGCGGTCTCGTCACCCATCAGCAGGGCATTGAGGGCGCGGGCCCGGGCCTGGAGCCACAGCCACGTGGCGGGCACGGCGACGGCGGGCACCGCCAGCAGGGGCCAGTTCGCCCCGCTGAGGCTGCCCATGAGCCAGAACAGCACGCCATGCGTCTGCTGCTCGTCTCCGGCCTGGAGCACCAGGTAGCTGGTGAAGCCGGACAGGAACTGCCCGATGGCCACCCCGGCCAGCACCAGGCGCAGCGGCGCGAAACCGCCGCCGCGCCGGGCCACCGCCCAGACGAGGGCGAACGTGGCGAGGGCGCCGAGGAAGGCGGCCCCGGACAGGCCGAGCCCGAGCGCGCCTCCGGTACCGGCGCCCAGCACGATCGCGCCGACCGCCCCGAGCGAGGCGCCGCTGGAGACGCCCAGCAGGTAGGGGTCGGCCAGCGGGTTGCGGACCAGGGCCTGCACAGCGGTCCCGACCAGGCCGAGTCCGGCGCCGACGAGGGCGGCGAGCAGGGCCCGGGGCACCCGCAGCTGCCAGACGATCAGGTCGTCCGTACCGGGCCGCGGCGGTTCACCGGACAGATGGCGGACCACCACGCCCCACACGTCCGCCGGCGGGATGGACGTGGAGCCCCAGGACACCGCGGCCGTCAGTGCCGCCGGCAGCAGTACCGCGAGCCCGAGCGCGAAGGCTCCCGGGAACACGGTGTGCCGTTCGCCGGGAGCGTCCCGGCCGGTGCGGGGTGTCGGCGTCTGCTTCACCTTCACCGCTCCTTGACCCTGTCCGGGTGGACGGTCCTGGCGATCTCCTCCACGGTGGCGGCGTTGTCCACACCGGCAATGGTGGTGTGCTCGGAGCGGATGCGCAGGAAGTGGCCCGCCCGGACTGCCTTCATCCCTTTGGCCGCCGGGTTTCCCTCAAGCCACTTCCGTGCCTCGTCGAACGCCTTGGTGTCGGCTTCCTCGCTGCCCTGGTTGCGGATACCGAGCTGGATCCAGTCGGGGTTCCGGGACACGACGTCCTCCCAGCTCACCGGCTTGAAGTCGGCGTCGCAGTCGGCGAACACGTTGCGTGCGCCGGCGAGGGTGATCACCGCGTTGGCCACCTGACGGTTGCACACGGCGACGGGCTGCTTGGTTCCGGCGTCGAAGTCGAAGAAGAAGTACGTGGGCCGGGCGCTGTCCGGAGTGGCTCCCAGCGCCTTGGCCACCCCGTCCGTCTTCTCCTTCATCCCGGCGACGAGTTCCTTGGCCTTCCCCATCGTGCCGGTGACGGCCCCGAGGGAAGGAATGTCCTGCTCGACGGCGGACAGGTCCGCGGCCGGGACCTTGCTCATCGACGCGCACGCCGTGGACTTGAGGTGGATGTGCCTGATCCCGGCCGCCTTGAACTCCTCCTCGGTCGGGGCGTCGCCCATCCCGCCCATGTTCCCCGTGGCGGCGAAGACGTCGACGTACAGGTCGGCGCCGGATCCCAGGAGCTTCTCCTTCGGGATCACGCTGCGGCCGAGCACCGGAACCTTCTGGGCCTGGGTGTCCAGCTCGCCCGGCAGGGCGCCCTTGCCGGGCGGGAAGCCGGTACCGATCACCTTCTCGCCCGCGCCCAGGCGGAGCAGCAGCTCCAGGCTGGAGGCGTTGCTGGTGACGATCTTCGCCGGGGCGGCGTCGAAGACGGTCGCCACACCCATGCAGTCGTCGACGGCCACCGGGTAGCCGCCCTCCGCGTGCCCCTTGACTCCCTCGGCCGTCGGGGCCACGGCGCCGGAGCCCGATCCGCCGCCGCAGCCGGCCAGGAGCATTCCGACCGCCGCGACGACCGCGCCGTATCTCGCACGAGACTTCATCACGCTCTTCCCATCCACTCGTCAAGGAGCCGGCCGGTTCACCGTCACCCGGTGAACCAGTCGCAGAGGGCGGTGCGCGAGTTCCCGCCGTCCACATCTGCCACCACGCATGCAGCGGGTGACACATCACGTTTCACCGCTGAAACCCGCGCTCCTTCGCCTCCGACTCCTGTTGAGCCACGAGCCGTGCAGACCCCGCACGGACCACGCCGAGATTGTGGAGGTCCCCTCCGTGGACCGGAGTTCAGCGACCGCACGCAGGACGGCGCTCGTCCGATTCCTGCCCCTCCGGCGGTGTGCGGCTTCCTCCTGCTCCCGGTGCCGGTCTTCGCCGGCGCCTACGGCGTGGGCTCGGCCGTCGGCCCGGTCGCCCCGGGCCTGGTCGGCACCGACGGTGCGGGCGACGCGACCGCGTCGCGGTGCTCCACCACGGAACAGCGGTCGGCGCGGGACCAGAGCTCGACATCCTCACACCGCGTCACCAGCTCGTCCTTGGACGTCACATGCCGGTACAGGGCCATGGTGCTCACGCCGAGATCCGTTGCGCACCGCTCTGTTCGGCCTCAGCTGCAGCGCGAGGTTCGCGTCGGCCCGTTCAGCTGCGGGAGCCGGGACATGCACGTGTGGCTCAGTGCCGCGGTGGATCCTCTCGGCGTGGTGGTCGGGGAGCGGCGGCGGATCGGCGGGCCCCGACGGCCAGGAGTGCCATCGTGGCGGCCACCAGCGCACCCGCTGCTGCCCACCAGGGCCAGTCTCCGGCATCGAGCGAACCGGTAGATGTCACCGATCGTGCGGGCGGGGACGAAGCCTGTGCCGCGGGTGCGGACGGCGCCGTCCGCACGGGCGCGGACTGAGCGGCCGCGGTCTTGTCGGCGTTGGTGAACGTGTATCGGCCCTGGAGCGGCGCTCCGTCGGCTGCGACGGTTCGCCAGGTCACCTGGATCCTGCCCCTCGGCAGGGGGCTGACCTTCTGCCGTACGTCGCCATGCACCACCGTCGGCGCACCGTCGCTGTAGGACGTCCCGTCGGGACCGGCGACCACGACCGTCGTGTACCCCTGCCTCACCGGGCTGTCAAAGCTCAGCGTGACCGTGACAGGCGTCTTGGCCACCACGGAGTCGGTGGCCGGGCTGGAACCGAGCAGTTGCGCATGCACCCACGCCGGCGGCGAGGACAGGGCAACCCACAATGTGGCCAGCAGCAGTGCCGTGAGGGCCGGCATGGCAGCCGGACGGGAGAGGATTCGTCGCTTCACATACCAGTACGTCGGCTCCAGCCTCCGGGAAGTTCCCCGGAATTCGTCGTGCACGCCCGGGAACTTCCCGTCGATGCGGTCCGACTACTGCTGTGACTGCGGGACCGATACCGCAACCGAACCGAAGGCCGACAACGCCATGCGCACCACCGCCACCAACACCGTTCCAGGTCGCTTTGCCCGCCTGCGTCTCCTCACCGCGGCCACGACAGGCGCGGCGATATCCCTCGTCGCATTCACCGCCTGTGGCACGAGCAGCTCGTCCTCCTCCGGTGCGGGCGCCCCCACCACGACTCCCACCAGGGCCGCGGCGGCGCCGGTGACCGTGAAGGACCCGTGGGCGAAGGCCGCCGACTCCGGAATGACGGCCGTCTTCGGCACCCTGATCAACACCACCGGCGCCCAGCTCACGGTCGTGTCCGCCGCCTCGACCGTCTCGAAGAAGACAGAGCTGCACGAAGTCGCCGACGTGGACGGTAAGCCGGTCATGCGCCCCAAGGATGGCGGCTTCGTCATCCCCGCCAAGGGCAGTCACCAGCTCCAGCCGGGCGCCGACCACCTGATGCTGATGGGCCTGACCGAGGCGGTGAAGCCAGGTGACGAGATCACCGTGACCCTGACGCTCAAGGACGGCCGGACGCTGCGCTTCACCGCCGTCGCCAAGGCGTTCGCTGGCGGCAAGGAGAACTACAGCCCCGGCATGAAGAAGGGCTGACCTCCCTGCCATGGACAACACCCCTATCCACCCCGCCGCGGTCAGCCGCCGCCGGCTGCTGGCCGGCGGCGCACTCACCGTCGGCGGAGCCCTGGCCGGAGCCGGAATCGGCGCCGCCGCAGCCACCGACGGCAGTGGCGGAGCCCGCGACCTCGGTGAAGCGCGGCGGCAGGAGGCCGCATACGGCGTACAGAAGATCCCGTTCCACGGACGGCACCAGGCTGGGATCGCCACCCCGGCCCAGGCCCACGCCGTGTTCCTCGGCTTCGAACTGGCCGACGGAGTGGACCGCGCAGCCCTGGGCCGGATGATGCGCCTCCTCACCGACGACGCGGCACGGCTCACCCAGGGCAAGGCAGCTCTCGCCGACACCGAAGCAGAACTCGCAGCGCTGCCGGCCCGACTGACCGTCACCTTCGGGTTCGGCCCCGGCCTCTTCAAGGCCGCCGGACTTGAAGACCAGCGGCCCGCCTCGCTCGCACCCCTGCCCCGTTTCCCCATCGACCGGCTCCAGGACCGCTGGAGCGGCGGCGACCTGCTGGTCCAGATCTGCGCCGACGACCCCCTGACCGTCGCGCATGCCCAGCGGATGCTCACCAAGGACGCGCGCACGTTCGCCCGACTGCGCTGGACGCAGCGCGGGTTCCGCCACGGACGCGGCATCCAGGACGACGGCGCCACCCAGCGCAACCTCATGGGCCAGCTCGACGGCACCGCCAACCCGGCACCCGGCGGCGACGTCTTCACCAAGGCCGTGTGGACCGACGCCGGCCCCGACTGGCTCCGCGGCGGCGGCACGACCCTCGTCCTGCGGCGCATCCGCATGAAGCTGGAGACCTGGGACGCCGCCGACACCAAGGCCAAGGAATTCACGGTCGGCCGAAGACTCGGCACCGGCGCCCCGCTCACCGGCACAGCAGAGACCGACCCACCCGACTTCGATGCCAAGGATGAGCTCGGTTTCCCGGCCATATCCGAGTTCGCCCACATACGGCGGGCCCATGTGAGCGACGAGCGACGGCGTATCTTCCGCCGGCCCTACAACTACGACGACGCCCCGGCTGCGGACGGACGGCCCGACACCGGTTTGCTCTTCGCTTCCTTCCAGCGCGACATCGGCGAACAGTTCCTGCCCATCCAGCGCAATCTCGCCGCCTCCGACCTCCTCAACCAGTGGACCACCCCGATCGGCTCCGCCGTCTTCACCGTCCCACCCGGCTGCGCGCCCGGCGACTGGATCGGCGAGCCCCTGCTGGGGTAGCCCACACACCGACGCCGGGCGCGAGAGCCACCCGGTGAGGGCGCGGCAGGCTGGGACACGTCACGATGTTGACCTGCTGCCCCTTACAGCCGGAGCAGCAGCGAAGTGGGTGCCGACGAACAGCCGCCCGTCCCACCGTCTGTCCACGGTGGGCGACGCCGACCGGATCCTCGTCCTCGACCAGGGCCGGATCGTCCAGCAGGGAACCTACGCCACCCTGCTGGCCGACCCCGCCGGACTCTTCGCCCGCCTGGCCGGCCCTCAGCTTTCCTGACGCGCCCTACCGCTTCCGGTCTTGCCCCTGCCAAGATCGGAGCCGCTCAATTCTCCATACCACCACGTTACTTGATCCAAGGAGCAGAAATGACCGCCCCCACCCACGCCTTCAAGAACCCCAACGTCCTCCTCCCTGTCCTTTACGCGGCCCTGGTCGTCCTGACCGCACTCTTGGCCTCGGGCACCGTCACCACGATCGTGACCGTGGTGGGCGCGGCTCTCCTGGGCGCTTACTACGCCACGGCATCCCGCCGAACGCACCGCTGACCCCGCGCCGAGGGCGGGGCCCGGCCGCAATCCGCTCGCTCGTTGGCGCTAAGCACTTGGTATGGCCGTCACGCGGCCCCCGCATCGCCCGAGCTGGTCCGACAGTGGCCCGGCGGCGGCCTGCCCGAGGGGCAGACCGATCAGGCATGCCGTCACGGTCAGCTGCTCGGTCGACGACGCCGCACCGCCTCCATTCGTGGGCCGTCACGTTTGGTGGGCCATCGGTGCGTGGGGCCACTGTGTGCGGTGGCCGGGCCTCACCCCCCTGGGCCGGTCGCTGCCAGACCTGGTGCCCTGCCTGCTGAGCTGCTCTTCGCTGAGTCCGCCGTTGCTGGGTCCGAACAGGGCACCCGGTCTGGCACGCCCTGGCCGGGGCGCCGCAAGGTGACGGGACCGCCCGGGCAAGGTCTCAATTCTTCGTGCGAACTGAAGCGGCCGCCGGGTTCCGGCATCTCGGGCTCGGTCGAGGTGCTGGAGCATTCGAGACCGATGCGCTGGCTGGTGCGCCCTCGATCAGCACCACGCGCATCAAGCCGGCCATGCCGCTCTGCGGCGGGCGCAGGAGGAGCCGAGTGAGCATTGGGCTCGGTCAAGAATCCTGCTGCGTGGCGCAGTTGGTCTCTCGTCGGCCGAGGCAGCTGGTTCGGCCGGCAGATGTGTCGCGACGGGCGTCTGCTCCGGTTGCCCGGGACCGGACGCAGGCGGCGGCCGTGACGGCGATGGGTTGCCCGAGCACGATCCCGAGCAGGACAAGGATCAGTCCGCATATCTGCTGCAGAGTGAGGGTCTCTTTGGCGATGACGGTGCCGAGCAGCACGCCGGTGACCGGGTTCAGCAGTCCGACCAGGCCGACAGCGGCTGCCGGCAGACGACGCAGGCCGGCAAACCAGGCAACGAAGGCGACCGCGGTCGCGACGACGGTGACGTAGGCGAATCCGAGGACCGCGCCCGCATTGAGGGCGGGCGGTGCTCCTTCACGGACGACGGCCAACGGCAGCACGACCAGGCCTCCGGCAATGAGCTGCCACGATGTCGAGGCGAGGACGTCGACCTCGGCGCTCCACCGCTTCGCGAGCACGTAGCCGAAGGAGGACGTCACCATCGCTGTGGCCGATGCGAGGACGCCGAGTGCGTTCAGGGTCACGGTGCCGGTGAGCAGCATCAGGCATACGCCTGCGATACCGATGCCGCCGCCCAGCAGCGGGAGGCCGCGGGGGCGTTCCGCGATCACGGCCCAGGCGAGCAGCATCAAGACCACCGGCGAGGCCGCCATGATGGTGGAGGCGATGCCCGTCGGCAGCAACTGGGCCGCGAGGTAGACCAGGGCGAAGAAGGACCCCATGTTGAGGGTGCCGAGAATGAGCGACTTCCACCACCACGCTCCGTGAGGTATCTGCCGACACAGCGCCAGCAGCAGGACCCCTGCGGGCAGAGCCCTGATCGCCGCGCCGTAGAGCGGGTGGTCGGTGGGCAGGTATTCGTGGGTGACGAAGTAGTTCGTCCCCCAGGCGACCGGAGCGATCGCCGTCACGAGTGTCCATCGCATAGTAGCTTCCACGGAAGGAATATAGCTTCCCTGGAAGTTATAATGAAGCCGTGAACGACTACGAGGATCACGTCGCCCGCATCCAGGCCGAGTGGGCTCGCGAGCGCCCAGATGTGGATGTGAGCCCCCAAGGCGTGATCGGCCGGCTCCATCGCCTCGCCAGTCTTCTGACCGAGCAGTTGTGCCTGGTCTACCGGCGTTACGGACTGAACGAGGGAGAGTTCGACGCCCTGGCGGCGCTCCGGAGGGCCGGGGACCCCTTCGAGCGCGCCCCGGGCGAGCTGGCCACGTTCACCATGGTCACCACGGGCGCGATGACCAAACGCATCGACCGGCTCGAACGCAACGGGCTGGTCACACGTCGCCGGTCCGCCGAGGATGGCCGGGGACGCGTGGTCGCACTCACCCCGGCAGGACGGGAGCTGATCGACCGGGCCTTCGCCGACCACATGAGCAACGAACGCCGCATACTCGACGAGCTCAACCCCGACGAGGCCGCACGTCTCGAAACACTGCTCACCGCCTGGCTAGCACGTGTCGAGCCGCCTCCCGGCGCACCGTAGCGACTCCTCCGAATGTCACGGCCGAAGCTCTTCGGCTCGCTCAGCATCCTCGTGTTTCACCCGAATCCACAGATGCACCGACTTGAAGCACACCGGTGGACCCGTGGGTTCGCGCTGAAGAGCCTTGGGTTTCCCTGAACCCCCTGCGCCTGGGCACCGCGGAGGCCGAGCAGGTCCTGCGGCGCCTCACCCGGGGAGGGTCCAAGCACCATGTGAATCCGTACGGCCGGTTCGAGCTGGACATGAACGGCCGTCTGGATCTGGACCTGTCCATCCGGGCGGCGGTGCCCGGTCCGCGCACCCCGCACGATGAGGCAGCCGCAGGCTGTTACAGGCTTCGCGGTGCTGCGTGGGGCAAACCCCGCCTATCCGGGTGTCGCGAAGGACTTCAGCAATGGCTTAGCTTGATCTTTAAGTCTCCTCCTCGGCTCCGCTGCGTCGAGGATTGTCCCTTTTGATGCGCTTTTTGACGACTGGGTGGCGGGGTGCGGGGGCGGAGGTGCGGCCCTTGGGACGGCCGGGCCCGGGGTGGGTGGCTTTCGGTGTGCTGGCCGGAGTGCCCAGGATCCGCCGGATGCGGGGATAGCCGCGGCGGACCCGGCCGGGGGTGAGCTGATCGGGCGCCAGTGGCTTCTCCCAGGGCCTGCGCAGGTCCTCGGCCAGCGGGCGGGCGAGCCGGAGCTGGGCGTAGGCGGCGAGGATCAGCCACACCCATCGGTCGGCCTGTTCGGGGTTGCGCAGGCGGGGGCGGGCCAGGCCGAGGGTCTGTTTGAAGAAGCGGAAGGTGTGCTCGATGTCGAATCTTCGAAGGAAGGTCCGCCAGAGGCGGTCGACGTCGTGCGCGGTGGCGTCGGGGTCGCTGTGCCACAGCCACAGCGGCTTGGGGTCGCGGTTGCCCGGCAGGTGCTCGACGGCCAGGTGAACCAACGTGCCTTCAACGATGGGCAGTTCACCGTTGTGGTCGTTCCATCCGCCCTGGCGGCGTTGCAGTTTGGGATGTAGTCGTCCCCAGCAGCGGGTGGTGACGGCGCCGAAGCGTTCATGGCTGCCGGCCGACTCCTGGGCGGGGGCCGGGTGGGTGGCCGGGTCGGCCAGGCGGAACTCCGGGCCATGTCGGGGCCGGCGGCCGGGTCTGGGTCCCTTGCGGCGGCCGGCCGGGGCGTGCATCACCCGGTCGGAGCGGATCCGGCCGAGAAGCCTCACTGGTTCTTCGCGCAGGAGCCAGGTCAGGCGCACGATGTCGTAGCCCGAGTCCAGGACGAACAGCACGTCGGGGTCGCCCGGACGCCACTGCCCGGCCTCGCCCAGGCGGGCCAGCAGGCCGAGGATCTGGGTGGCGGTGACCTCCGTGGGGTCGTCGGTGGGGCCGAGACGGACCGCGTCGAGCGGGCCGGTCCAGGAGGAGCGGCCACCGCCCAGGGCGGCTGCGACCTGGTAGGGCCAGCCCGGGATGGTCTGGCGGACGCCGTCGCAGCGGCACGGGCGGTGGCAGTGCAGGCGTTCGGGCGAGCACTCGGCGTCCGGGCGCGGCCAGGCGGTGACGTCCAGCGCGATCGACAACTGCCGGTCAGTCCCGCGCGGGAGCTCCAGCCCCGCCAGGGTCATCCGCAGGCGGGAGACGTTGATGTGGCCCCGGGCCAGCGCGTCGTACATCGCCCCGTGCCCACGCCGGCGCACTGCCTCCAGCGACAGTTCCGGCAGCGAGACCACCGGCCGACCGGCACACAGCACCGCGTCCGTCAACTCGAACAGCGCATCCGCACGCAGCGTCAGGCATCCGTAGAACTCGCGGCGGAACCGGGACAACTCGGTCAGGGCCTCGACGCGTGCAGCGTCATCTTGCAGACTGTCCATCACGGCCTTTGGCAGCGGATCGCCCGTGACCGTCGCGGTCCAGTCGTCGATGGTGATTCTCATGGTGGACACCACCTCATCTGACCTGCTCTGCGGGGGCCATATAGCCGTTCTTGGCTGGAATCCCGCCCTCCAGCACGTCTGTGTGCGTAACACACGCACGGTGACCGGAACGTGGCGGACGGCAGGGGTGGGCGAGGGTGTCATGTGCCCAATCTGGCGGTATATCCGAGCCGTTCACCAGCAGGGACCCCCGTACGCCACGTCAGCGTACGCACACGCACCGTGGGCGGTTCCGAAGGGAAAGGGGGTCTTCGGCAGGAGGGTCGGCGAGTTCGCCCGTCTCGTGGCGCGCGGCGACTGGTCGTCCACACCCGTGGGTCAGGGAAACCATCCGGGTGGGACTATTTCTTTCCGTAGTCGGGCCTGGCCGTCGCGAGGTGCTCCGCCACCGCCTGGAGCCAACTTTCGACCGAGAACGGGGCCGGCGGTTCGACCTCCATGCCCAGCTCGCCGACGCCGACGGCGTAGTCGTGGTCCTCCAGCCCCAGAGCCAGCAATTCGTGGATCTCACCGACCAGCCGGGCGACCAGCTGGGGATCGACCGTTTCCCTGTAGTCGCGGACCGCGGCATCGTGGTCGCCGAACTCGTCTGGCATATCCTGCGAGAACCAGCCGCCGAGGAACTGCCCCAGCTCTCCGAAGCGGGCGTGCCACTCCCAGTGCGTCTGGGGCGTGGCCGGCGGAGGCACATCGCCGGACTCGATGCTCCGCTTGATGTGGTCGGCCATCTCGGACAGCCAGCTCTGGGTCCGGGACTCGGACAGCCCGAGGTCAGGTACCGAATAGAACTCGCCGAGGCGCAGCCGCAGGCGTCCGGGCGGATTGCGTGCGTACTCCCGGAGTTGTTGTTCGGCAATGGAGAGCGCCCAAGGCCTGGTGTGCCAGGTGTGCCGGAGGTACGCCTGAAGAGCCGGCGGTGCTGTGTCTGTTTCCGGATCGCCTGTTTCCGGATTGTCGGGTTCCTGTCCGACGAAGGCTGCGACGACGACGTCGAGTTCGCCGTACCGGCGGTCGAACTCAAGCGGCTTCATGGACACTGCGACACCTTCAGAGGTAGATCGGGTAGGTGGCGTGCACGACGAAACCGTGCGGGCTCGACGCTTCGCGCCTCAGCGTCACCCGCGCGGCCCGCACATCGACGGGCTCGCGACCGGCGAGCATCATCGCCTGCAGCAACACGCGCCCGACGGGCTCCTCACGGGATGGCCAAGCGGCCTCGATGGTGAGCCTCGGTCGTGTGTCCTGGGCCAGCCAGCGGTGTACGGCCTGTTCGTTGCGCGTGACGACCTGCTGGGTACACCACTGTGCGGTCGCGCGGTCGGGATAGGTAGCAGAACGGGTACGCACGGGAAATCCTCAGTCAATCGTGAAGCCCCAGAAGACACCGACTTCTGTGGCGGAGACAGCGATTACACCACAGTCCATTACGTGGCTGGTGAAGCCCTCATAGACACCCTCTCGACCGAACATGTCGGCATGCGGATCCTTTCGTGCCGATACCGCATTGGTGAAAAACAGCGCGTCCGCTCCGAACCTTTCCAGGATCACTCTCGCATGAGAAGTCAGTTCAGCCTCTCGCACATCAAAATCCGGGATGTCTTCCACTTGGAACCACTCCCCCTGGAGAGTGACCATGATTTGTTCGGCACCCTTCCTGGACACAGGGAAAGCCGCGTTGAAGTCGCCTGGCGTGACAGCACTGAACGGGTTTCCCGGGCCAGTGGCGTAATCGCCCCCGCCTGGAGCCACGGCAAGCTTCGACCAGCCACGCGGATCGTCCGCCAACAGCTGCATGACGTCGAGGGCGTCCAGTCGCCAGTCATCGCGTCGCCGCGCGCCCACAGCCGCGAACATGCCTTCCCCGAAAATGGCCCGCAAGGAACGGCTCCACGAGGTGTCGTCAATCTGATTCACGGGCCATACCCCAGTTTTCCAAAAGTGCGCACTACGGGTGCTGGGTCTTGTCGGTGGGCATAGAAGTAAGAACGACGAACGGCGGCCTGCTCCCCGGATTAGGTCTCAGAACGACCCACACATTGGTCACGTCACGCGCGGCGGTGTCGCCCCGGTCCCAGGATCTTCCTACGGGGTCGTTCGTCGTCAAGAGAAGTGAGCGGGACGAGTTGGGTCCGGGGTTACCCGCGAGCCAATTGTCGATCTTCCTCTGATTCGACGGTTCATCCAGGGCTGCCTGAGTATACCGCTGCGCGTCCGCAAGGCTCCCGAACGACGAAACAGCCTCGGGCCGGATACCGGAAGGCCTGACGATTTGCTGGTCCCTCAGCCTTTGTTCCAGTTGCTCATCCGTCTTGCCTACATGCTTGTCCACAACGTGGGACCCGAGCATGCCCTCCTGATTCGCGAGGTCGAGCGGGTATTTGTGATTGCTTTCGTCGTCCCCAGCCACGGTGTAGAGCGGATCGTTCTTGAATTCGGTCAGAGCTCGGGCGCCGAAGGACTCCGCGCGTGCCGACTCGGCCCGGAACGTGGGGGCACTGTTATATGCCTCATCCAGAGCCTCGTGCAGTTTGTTGAGCTCTACGACCTGTCGGTGCACGCGGTTGTTGTATGCCTCGACCGCCGCGTTCATCGCCTCTTCGTCCACCTCAAGGGCGAAGCCCTCCGCGAAACCCTTCCCTATGTTGAGGAGTCCCTTACCGAAGCTCTTGAGGTCTTTCATGCCCAGACCGTCGCTCATATCGATGTGCGGAAGGGCCTTCATGACGGCTTCGTAGTAGAGACCGCGAAGGTCGTCTCGCACATCCTGCGCGGCAATCGCCCAGGCGCCCAGAGCATCACTCATGACGTCACAGGTATGGACCATCACATCCATGACGGGGTGGCTGCCGGCCTGACCGGGCTGCGCCGAGTCATGTTTCCACTCATAACCCTCGCGACTCTTGCCCCACGCGCTCGTGCCCCAGACAGCACTGCAGAACTGCCGCATCGCCTCGGTCCACTCACCGTTCGACCGATCGGTGTAGTTGTGCAGAGCACTGCTGAGGTTTCCGTCCGTGGTGGTGACTGCCATGCCCGCAGCCACCCAGGCAACGGACATGTTGTCCAGGCCCAGATAGTCGGGCAACGGCATGATCTCGGCCGCCTTGCCCATGCGGTAGACGTCCTCCAGGAGGGGCCTGATGATCGCCAGGACGCCGGCCTCCACTGCTTCCAGTGCCCGCTGGAGGATGTCCTGGCTCTGGTCGATGTCCGCCCACTTCAGGTCCGTCACGGACCCGTAATTCGGCGGCGTGTCGATCACGGCGGGCGGTGGCTGGGTCTGGGCCGGGGCGCCCGAGGGGTCCGTGGCGGCGTCGGCAGTCGCATAGTTGTTCGCCGTCAGGGTGAAGCCGACCGCGGCACCTCCGACACTCGCCACCGACTTGGCCCACACCTCGATGAAGCGGTTGCCGACCTTCTTGTAAGCGTTGGCGAACTCCCATGCAGCGGTTCCGTAGCCCCCGCAGTCCGGATACCGGCCGAGTTCGCCGAGGAGCTGATTGGCCCCCTTGTGCAGTCCGTCCTGAAGATAGGCGACGTAGCCCGAGAGCGCGTGCAGCGCACTGGGGGTGACGTCGATGCCTCCGTTCTTCAAGGGAGGCGGAGGAGGGGGCATGCTCATCAGGCCGCTCCCCATCCCCTCAGCACTGCGGCATGTGCCGCCGCGTAGTTGGTCTGTCCGGTCGTGACAATGCCGTGGAGCCACGCCTGCGTCGCCTGGAGGTCCCGTGCGGACCGGTCCCACTCGTCAAGCTTGTCGATGAAAGCCTCGCGCGCCTCGCCCTCCCAGGTGAGAACGACCTTCTCCACGCGGTCGTACATGGTGTGGACGTTCTCGTTGAGCTCCTTGAGGATCTCTTCCAGCTGGCCGGAGAGGAGCTGCAGAGTGGCGAAATCAACCGCTATGTTGTCGTCGCTGTCGGCCATGCGTCCCCCTCGTCAGAAATCCTGCAAGCGGCTCGTGCGCGGCATGGCGGGCCGGCTCCCGGTGTTGGGGGTCGAAAGCTCGGCAGCCTCCTTGTCCACGTCCACGGACATCTGGATGCGTCTGAAGGCCGCCAGCGTGTCGAGCTCCTGCTCGGTGAACCCGTCTCGGCTCATACGAACAGCTGCTTCGAGCAGTTTCATGAGCTCACGGATGCGAACCGCTTCCTTGGCAGCATCACGATGCTGCCGTCGGTAAGCCTTGGCCGCGGGCCCCCGCCAGCGGGATTCGATCGCGTCGACGACCGTGTCCATGCGTTTGACCTGCCGGTCCAGGTAACGCTGCATTTCGTCGAGGTCGTCAGCGAGCTTGGTCAAGTTCTCGCTGCTCACCCGTAAGTTGGGATCTGTCGTCACGCATCCGCCCCCGTACCCCGTGACCGCTCAACCGAGCAAACGTGCTCAACTCATGCACTTTAACAAAGAGGAACGACAGGATTAGCTGCAGCGACTTCGCGCATGGAAGCCGAAGCGTGTCGCGTCAGGACTGTGGCGGGTGGCCGCCCCGGACGCCCTGTCGCTCGCCGAGCCCACCTTGCACCCAGCAGTGCACCCAAAGGGCAGGGGCTGCTGACCAAGGGGGCGCATCTGCTTCTCGCCGACCCGGAAGAGGTGAGCGATCAGCGCGGCGCGGCTCAATCCGGCGGGAAATTGGGCCCGTTCGCCATCGATGATCCGCGTACGCTGTGTCAGCGTACGCACACAAGGAGTCGACAGAATGCATCACTCCGCGTGACGATGGAGCCGAGTCGGAAGCGGTACAGCGGGGGCGGGTGCGCGCGAAAGGTGGCCGACGGTGGCCTACGAGAACACGGACGACTGCGCTGCGGGAACGGCTGCGGGAGGAACGGGCGCGGGAGCCGGCACCGAGCCCGGGGTGTCTGACAGTCTGCGCACGTTCGGCGCTTTCGTCCAGGCCTTGCGGGAGCACGCGGGCTTCTCACGCGAGGAGTTCGGTGACCTGGTGCGCTTCTCGAAGCACACGGTCGCCTCGATCGAGCAGGGCCGCCGTATGCCGGACCGCGACTTTGTGGAACGTGCGGAGGCTGCGCTGGGAAACACGGGGGCGCTGAGGAAGGCCGCCCCGCACCTGTCGCGGCAGGCAGGGCTGGCGAGTTGGTTCCGGCAGTGGGCGCGGGTGGAGGCCACGGCGATCAGCCTCTACACCTACGAATGCCGGCTCGTGCCGGGCCTGTTGCAGACGGAGGCGTACGCGCGGGCGGTGTCGCTGGACGTGCCGCCGCTGCCCGATCCGGAGGAGCTGGAGCAGCGAATCGCGGCGCGGCTGGCTCGGCAGGAACTGCTGGCGGTCACGCGGAAGCCGCCTACGGCGTTCAGCTTCATCGTGGAGCAGGCGGTGTTGGAGCGGTGGACGGGAGGGGAAGGGGTGACGCGTGAACTCTTCAACCGGCTGGTGGGGTTGATCGAGCGGAACTGGAACGTGGAGTTTCAGGTGATGCCTACGCGGCGGCCGTCGCATGCGGGGCTGGACGGGCCGTTGCAGTTGGCTGAGACACCCGACAATCGCTGGTTCGGGTACTCGGAAGGCCAGAAGAACGGGCGACTGATCGCCGCCCCGAAGGAGATCAGCGTGCTCCAACAGCGTTATGCGAAACTGCGCTCGCAGGCCCTGACGCCCGAGGACTCCCTGGGCCTGCTGAAGCGAATGCGAGGAGCGCTATGAGCACGTCCGGACTGACCTGGTTCAAGAGCAGTTACAGCGGCTCCGAGGGGGACAGCTGCGTCGAGGTGGCGATGGGGTCGGAGGCGATCCACGTCCGGGACTCCAAGGACCAGCTGAGCCCCGAACTGGCCCTATCCCCCGCCGCATGGGGCGACTTCGTCTCGTACGCCGCGCAGGGCTGATCCTCACGGCACAAGCGCCCTGGACCTGACTGGTTCGGGGCGCAGTCGCTCGATCCCACGTGGGACCGGCCTCGTGGAGAGGCGCCATGTCCGGCCACTCCACAGCCCAGGGTTCGCATCCGGGCCAGAGTGGCTCAACCAGCTCCGCCCTGCACATCACCGCCGTCACCGCCATCGCGGCTGACCTTCAGGAGACCACGGTCGCGCAGGGCATAGGCCGAGGGCCAATCACACGGCGCCCAGGCTTGGGGTTCTTCTCCGACCACGAGGCGTTAGAGCAGGGTGCGTTGCCGATCGTCCAGGGCGGACCATCGATGGACACGGACCAGCCCGCACCAGATCCCCACACTCTGCATAGAGCCGAAAGAACAACTGCGGGCAGCGGGAGTGCCCTGAGACATTTCTGGGACTTCCGGCTGCATCAGCGGGCATGACCGTGAAACAGCCGAAAGGACATTTGTGCAGGTCAGCAGCTCGGTCCCAGCAAGCGCAGCAGGTCACGGGGATAGCTGGCCTCTTCCGCGACAACTGAGTAGGGTCGGGGACTGGCGCGGTGGCCTGTGAGGCTCCGTTTCCAGCCCCCGCCCGTCAAGTGAAGTAGACCGCCGACGAGGTGCCCGTGGCGC
>NZ_JBICXB010000028.1:0-90573 GCF_043200055.1 Streptomyces sp. NPDC048496
GCGACCCGCACCGTCTGCTCCGGGACCGGCGGCAGCCCCATCGGCCGCAACGACATCACAACCCACCCTCCACGGCCGGACGACACGTAACGACCGCAGGAACGATCATCACCTACCGGTCAAGCAGCCGCCGAGAATTGCGCACCAGAGTCACTCCCCGGATCAAAGTCAAGCCCGATCGGTTCGGCGTGGTCGTGCGAGCGAAGACGCTACCGCAGGTCGGACTGGAGGAGTACCAGAAGTCGGCACGGTTCCTGGCGGACGCCTGGCGGTGCACGCGAGTCTCCGTCCTGCCGGACGGCCCCGGGCGGGTGGTGATCCGGGGCGTGCGCTCCGACCCCCTGACCACGCCGACCGGGCACCGGCCCACCGGCCTCCCGCCCGCAGACCTGACGCGCTGGGAGCTGGGCGTGGACGAGTACGCCGCGAAGGTGTGCGTGTCCCTGGCCAACGTGCCCGGCGTGACCGTGGCCGGCACTCCCGGCTCGGGCAAGACGTCGACCGTCAACAAGTTCGTCTGTGACTTCGCGCCGTCTCCGTCCGTGCAGATCGCGACTGCGGACGGCAAGGTGTCACGCGCCTCCGAGGGCGACTACGCCGACCTGGTCAAGCGCATGTTCGCGTTCTGCGGTGACGACCTCGACGAAGCCAACGCGCTGTTCAAGCGCCTGGTGGAGCTGCGTCGACGCCGGTCCTCGACCATCCGTGACGTACTGGGCGTGAAGAACATGTGGCACGTCGGCCCCTCGCCGCAGTGGCCGCTCACGGTCCTGATCATCGATGAGGCGCACACGTTCTTCCGTGAGTACAAGGGCAGCGACGCCGAGACGAAACGTTTGGGCGCGCTGACGGCGGAGAACGCCCGACTGGTGGAAGACCTGGTCAAGAAGGGCCGCAGCGTCGGCATCCTGGTGATCCTGATCAGCCAGAAGACCACCGGTGACGCCCTGCCGACCTTCATCCGCGACGTGTGCCCCATCGGGCTGTCCTTCGCGCAGAAGACCGTGGAAGCCGCCGTGGCCGCACTCGGCGACGACATCCGCAACTGGCCCGACGCCAGCCCGGTCACCTTGCAGGACCCCGCCTACGTCGGCGTCGCCGTGATGGCCATGCAGGGCCGCCCCGGCTACACCCGCATCCGCACCCCGTACGTCTCGGACGCCGACGCGGCCCGGATCGCCGAGGACACCTCGGATCTGACCGCCGATCCCGCCCTGTGCCTGGACGCCCTCCTCGCCTCGACCGGCCGGACGTTCCCCGACGACGAAGGCCCGGACGGCACCCCTGTCCCGCTCGCCAAGTAGACCGAACCACCCACGCCAGAAAGGAGGTTGATGATATGGCGGAGGAACGGTTCACCCGGCGCACCGTGACCGTGGTCATGGCGGTCATCGCGGCTCTGGCCTTCGTCTTCTCCTTCGGCAACGTCTGGGCGCTCGCCCTGCGGCTCGGCGTTCCCCACCCGATCGCGCCGCTGATCGCCCCCATGGTCGATCTGTCCGTCGTCGGGCTCCTGGTCGCCCTGCGGTTCCTAGCCCTGCGCGGCGTACCCAAGACGGAGTTGAAGGCCGGTACCCGGCTGCTGCACCTGTGCGGCCTGCTCACCCTCGCCCTGAACACCGCCGAACCACTGCTGGCTGGACGCTACGGACGGGCCTGCCTGGACACCGTCGCCCCGCTCCTGCTGCTCGGCTGGGGCCACGTCGGCCCCGCCTTCCTCGCCCAGTTCCACACACTCATCCGCCCCACCCCACGCCTGGAGGCCGCCGCCACCCTTGCCGCAGAGCCGGTGCCCGACGACGCACCCGCACCCGAGCCCCAGATGCCCGCCCCGGCCGTCGCTGCCTCCCCGGCCGAGGAACTGGAGCCCGCTCCGACTCCGGCCGCTACTCCGCCAGTCGCAGTCGCCAAGACGACTCGGCCCGCCTCCGGCCCGCCCCTGCCGGTTGCTCTGCTGGACGCGGCCCGGCGCATCGCGGACGCCCACCGCGCCGAGCACGGAACACCGATCACCGCCGCCCACCTGGGCACGCGCATGGGCGTCGCCCTGCCGGTGGCCACCGCCGCACTCGCTCAACTCTGAGCCCCGGCCCCCCACCGGCCACATCCCCCTCGCTGAACCCACGCCCGCCCCTGGGTCTGGTTCGCCATGCCCGAGCAGCACCAACACGCCTACAGATCCGGCTGGTTGCTGCTCGGGGCCACCCACCCGAACAGAAGGGACACGCCCCAAATGGTCACCCTGGACCTGCGCCACGTGGCAAGCCCCGCCGTACGGGACCTGCTCCACCTCGTCAACCACCCCGACTTCGACCGCGCACAGCAGCAGATCGAACGCCTCGGCGGCTGCAGCGAACCCGTCCGCCTCACCGGCCACACCGCCACCGTCGACACGTCGACGGGTGAGGTGCTGTGCTCTTACACCTCGTCCGAGGAGCCCACGGGCAGCCTGCTCACCGCGTGCGGCAACCGCCGCTCCTCCCGCTGCCCGGCCTGCTCCCGCCTCTACGCCGCCGACACCTACCACCTCATCCGCGCCGGCCTCTCCGGCGGCAAGACCGTCCCCGAAACCGTCCGCACCCACCCCCGCGTGTTCACCACCCTCACCGCCCCTTCCTTCGGCCCCGTTCACAACCGCCCGACCACTCCCGGCGGCGATGTCCGGCCCTGCCGCTGCCGCAAGCTCCACGAACCCACGGACCCACTGCTCGGCACGCCGCTGAACCCGGCAACCTACGACTACGCGGGCGCGGTCCTGTTCAACGCCCACGCCTCCGTGCTGTGGGCCCGCTTCACCATCTACCTGCGCCGCGAGATCGCCGCCCGGCTCGGCATGACACAGAAGGCCGCCCGCGCCGTGTTGCGGGTTTCCTTCGCCAAGGTCGCCGAGTATCAGAAACGCGGGCTGGTCCACTTCCACGCCGTCATCCGCCTGGACGGCCCGGACGGCAACACCACGCCTCCACCCCCGCACGCCACCGTCTCCGTGCTCACCGACGCCATCCGCGCCGCCGCACCCCGCGCCCGCATCACCGTCGTCTCGGACGCGGTCGGGGAACGCGAACTCGGCTGGGGCCAACAGCTCGACGTACGCCAGATCGCCACCTTCGGCACCGACACCGAACTGACCGACCAGGCCGTTGCCGCCTACGTGGCCAAGTACGCCACCAAGTCCGCCGATGCCTCCGGCGCCCTCGACCGCGCCCTGTTCTGCCGCCCCTGCCAGGGACGCGGCGCCACCCTTCTGCCCCGCGGAACCCCGCTCGCCTGCACCGCCTGCGACGGCACCGGACAGGCCCGCCCGCTGCCCCGCCTGGCCGTCGCCCGGCACGTGCGGCAGATGATCCGCACCTGCTGGGAGCTGGGAAAGCTGCCTGAGTTCGCCCACCTCAAGCTCTGGAAGTGGGCGCACATGCTCGGCTTCCGGGGCCACTTCTCCACCAAGTCCCGCAACTACTCCACCACCTTGGGCGCACTACGCGACGCCCGCCGCACCTGGCGCACCGAACAGGCCCGCGCCCACACCGACCAGCCCGTGTCCGACCCAACCACCACGCTCGTCGTCGGTCACTGGGACTACCTCGGCTCGGGCTACAGCCCCGGCGCCGCACTCCTCGCTGCCGACGTCTGGCATCGCAAGGAACTGGAACGGCAGTTCACGGCCGAAGGCGGTAGCTGATGACCACGCCTCCCTCTGCGGTCCTTCACCCCGCGCTGAGTCCGGCGCAGGAACTGCTGACGGTGCCCCAGGTGATGGCCCGTCTCCAACTCGGCCGTTCCGCCGTCTACGACCTGCTCCGCACCGGGCAGCTCGCCTCGATCACCCTCGGCCGCGCCCGCCGCATCCCCGCCCACGCGCTCACCGATTTCATCCGCGCCCGCCTCGAACAGGAAGCCGCCTGATGACCACACCGCGCCCCGCCTCATCCCGCCGCACCCGCTCCCGCGCCAACGGCGACGGAACCGTCTACCAGCGAAAGGACGGCCGTTGGGAAGCCGCCGGGTACGTCCTCGCGCCCGGCAACACCCGCAAGCGCGTCCGCGTGTACGGCACCACCCGCAAGGAAGCCCTCGCCAAGCTCACCGAGAAGATCGCCACCAGCAACCTCGGCCTGCCCGTCGCGGCAGCCGACAGCACCGTCAGCACGTACCTGACGTACTGGCTGAACGGCGTCGCCGTCCACCAGGTAAGGGAGAACACCCACACCCGCTACGCCGCCTGCGTCCGCCTCCACCTCACCCCCGGCCTCGGGGCAAAGAAGCTCGCCCGACTCACCGCCCGCGACGTCCGCACCTTCCTCGACGGACTCCGCGCCACCTGCCAGTGCTGCGCCCAAGGAAGGGACACAGCCCGGCGGCAGTGCTGCGCCATCGGCCATTGCTGCGGCACGCGGCTCTCCCCGATGACCGTGACCTATGTCCACTCAGTCCTCAAGTCCGCCCTGGAGCACGCCGTCCGCGAAGACGACCTGCCCCGCAACGTCGCCCGCAACATCAAGACGCCCGCGCCCCGCCCCCGGCGCTTCAAGCCCTTCACCGCGAGCGAGGCCCGGCAGTTCCTCCACGCAGCCAGCAGCGACCGGCTCCACGCCCTGTACGAACTCGCCCTGCGTACCGGACTCCGCAAGGGCGAACTCCTCGGGCTGCACTGGGAAGACCTCGACCTCGACGGCGGCACCGCCAGCATCCACCGCTCCCTCCAGCGCACGCCCACCGGCGGTCTGACCATCCTTCACACCAAGACCCGCGCCTCCGAACGCCGCATCGCCCTGCCCACCGAGTGCATCAGCTACCTCAAGACCCACCAGGAACTGCAGCAGGAAGAACGTGAGGCAGCCGGAACAGGCTGGACAGACACCGGGCTCGTCTTTGCCACCCCCACCGGAAGACCTCTCGATCCCACCAACCTCACCCGCCGCTTCCGCCGTCTCCTCCACCACGCGCAGCTCCGGACCATCCGCTTCCACGACCTCCGACACTCGACCGCGACCCTGCTCCTGGAACAGGGCATCGACCTCGTCGTCATCAAGGAACTCCTCGGCCACGCCCACATCGGCGTCACCGCCGGCGTCTACGCCCACGTCCGACTCCGCCTCCAGCGCCACGCCATCGACACCCTCGGCAACGCCCTCGGCCCGGGCGACGATGCCCCCGACGACCCACCCACCGCAGCCGCCATCCGCTGACGTTGCCGTCAGCGTTGCCGTCAAACACCTCTGGGGCCCACCGAATATCGGTGGGCCCCAGAGGCCGTTTTCGCCGGACAGAGAATTCACTGCACCGACTTCGACTCCCTAAATGGAATTCAGGGAACCATCACGAAGAAGAGTGGGACCGAATCCACGCCTGCTCGAATTCCTTCGAGTCAATCAACTCGGCAACGAACTCAGGCTGGCTGGAAATTTCCTCCAGCGCTGGAAATGGAATTTCCGAGAGTCCAACCGTCGCGGTCTCATGACTTTCATCCGCCCACTCGACTCGACCGTCCCGATAGAACTGCACTTTCCGAGTTTCGTAACCGTCGTCACCTAGCTCGCTTAGATAGAGCACAGGATCGTCGGCGAAGTCGTGACTCCAAGCGACCTTGACGTACCTCACCTCTAGTTCCTCCCTGAGCTTAGGATGCGGCCGGTGAGATCCAGTGGCCCGTTGTTTGGAATTACGAACACGCCGGGTCTCCCTTCGACAACATTCAGGCCCCTGACGTCGATTTCGACGTAATGCGTGAACTTACGTCCAGCCCAGGGAACTCTCAGGAAAGCTGCAGAGAGCTGACCGAGAGTCTTTGTTCCCGGCTTTATGTCCGTCAGGTACTGACCGTCTCCGTAGCGCGCATCCTTTGGGTTATCCGCCTTCAAGGATGCACGCAGTTCGCCACTTCCAGTGATCCCATCATGCCCCGCCTCATTCGTGTAGTGATAGAGACTTGTCGGGCAGCCATTTGAATTGTGAACGAGTACCGGCGTCTGACCCGCCAGCACATAGTACGTGTGCTGGCTGAGGTGCCGTCATCTGCGTTTTCGCAGGTCACCGTAATTCGGCCAGTCCGTGGATGTGCGCGGAAGTCCCCTCCTGTGCGCCCGTGTTGCCGTCGGCGTTGCCGTCAGACGGCTATGCGCGTGAGGTCGGTGGAGTGGGCTTTGGCCGGTGTCCTGCCCGGGTTGGGGTCGGGCATGGTCAGGGGGCCGTACGCTGGCCCGGCAACTCGGGCAGGTCGTGATCCTGCCCGGAATTTGAACGAGTGGCCCCCTGGCCTTGCCCGACGCGGGCCCCGGCCCGGGGAGGTGGGTAAAGCCCACGGAGCCGACCGCCCCCACCTCCGGGCCTGCCCTCGGCCAACTCCCCGCCGTCGCCTCGCCGTCGGCCTGGCGCTCGCCGGGCGGGCGCGTCCGGCTTCTCCTCGCTTCCGGCGCAACGCTGTGCTGTTTCTGCGCGGCCTGGTCGCTGGCCGGCCCGCGGCGGCGGAGCCGAGAGCGGGCCGGGTGGGCGGCCGTGCCGCGCGCGACCCGCGTCAGCGGGTCGCCTTGAAGACGTAGAGAAAGTTTGGACGCACCCCGCTTCGGCGGTACGCCGTGGCCGGTGGCTGAGCGTTCGGCTGGGCTGCTGGCCTGGTGCGATGGTCTGCGGCGTGTGGGTCCTGTTCCGGTTGCCGACGGGGCTCTATTCGGCTCGGGTGACCTTGGCGTGGTCGGTGACGACGCGTCTGAAGAGGTCGTGGCCGGTGCGTCCGGTGTGGCGGAGCGCCCAGTCCTGTGCGGCTTCCTGCTCGGCGTGGGGTCCGGATTCGGCTCCGCAGTCGGCAGTGGCGCAGAACGCCTCGTAGGTGATGCCACCTTCAGGGGCGTGGCGGATGGCGTGAGCGACGTGCCGGTAGACGGTGCGGGGGCTCACTGGTGGCCCTCCGGGTGGCGTCGCATGTAGACGTTGCAGTCGCTGACGGTAGTCATGTCGCCGACCAAGCGGGCCCGGTCGCGCACGTTGGCCAGCTCGGCGCAGCCCGCGCAGCCTTCAACGGGAGTCGGCTCCAGTTCCAGACGCAAGGGCAGTTCGACCGGCGGGGTCGAGTACCTGGTCGGCTCCGTCACTGCACATCGCCACCTCTCGAACATCACATGGCCGACCTCTTGACAGGTCGGTGCTCTAGTTCAGTATTCGAGTGGCCGAAGCACTCCCGCTACGGTTCGCAGTGCACTAGTGTGCCCTCACTGACACCACGTCAACTCAACGGAGGGGCAAGCCTTATGCCCAGTCCCAAGACGTTCACGAAGATCGCGGATCACTTCCGTGAGCGCATCCTGTCGGGAGAGCTTGCACCAGGTGCCAAGCTGCCGACCAACCGGGAGATCGCCGGCCAGTGGCAGGCCGCAGCCGCCACCGTCTCCCGCGCCTTGCAGGCCCTTCAGGTGGAGAACTTCATCCGCACCACTCCCAGGGGTACCTACGTCGCTGATGACCCGCGCTGGACGCTGTCGGCTCGGGATCGGCTGGCCCGGGTCCAGCGGGTGAAGTCGTTCCTGGCGGAGGGTGAAACGAGCCGGGTGACGGCCGCCGAGCTGATCATCCCACCGTTGTACGTGGCGGAGATCTTCGATCTGGAGGCCGGGGACCAAATGGTGCGGCGCGAGTGGCTGGCTGGACGGGGCAAGACCCGGACCGTGTTCGCGGTCACCTGGTACCCGGCCCCGTTCGCAGCCCTCGTGCCGGACCTGTTGAACACCGCCCCGGGCCGCAATCACGGACTGTCCGCCCGGGTTCTGGAAGCCACCCGGCGTACGATCACCCACGCCCGCGACGACATGCACGCCCGCCCCGCCGACGCCCGAGAGGCGAGCGCCCTGGGGCTGCCGGTCGGCTCCCCGATCCTGGCCGGCGCCCACCGATGGTCGGACGCGGAAGGGATCATCGAGTACGGGGAGTGGTGCCTGCCGCCCCGATTCACCATCGGCTACGAGTACCAGCCCTGACCGATCCACGCGAAGCGTCCCCGAAAGCCGACCGGCGGCCTTCGGGGACGCTGTCGTTCACGTGTCCGCCTCAGTCCGCGTCGCGGCCTTCGAGGCGTTCGACGCGCTCCTCCAGCTCCTCGATCCGCTCCAGGGCTCGTTCCAACTTGTAGGCCAGATCCGCCAATCCGGCCACCGCCGGGAACTCCTTCGACGGGGCAACCGACGCTTCGTCCGACTCGTCCACCGGCTGCACCGGGACCGGTACCTCTGTGCCGAACTCGCCCCCCACGACGACATACGCCATCGAGCCGTTGCGCTGGTGGGCCTTCTTCATCCTGCCCTCCAGGGCGAGGAAGGTCAGGGCCTGGTCGGCTGATTCCGGGTCGCCGCCGATCGTGTCGACCACCTCGTCCACGGTAACCGCGGTGCCCCTGGCCAGTGATCCGTCTCTGATCTTGCGGACCAGGCGGCCGTGGGTGAGCTGGGTGGCGAAGCCGTGGTCGTCCCAGTCCCGTACGTAGACTTCGTCGCCGGGCAGCTCGCTGGGGTAGCGCAGCAGGAAGTTGCCGGCCAGCAGGGCAATGGCGTTGGTGACCACGTTGAGCGGCACCGCGTAGTGCTCCGCCAGGACCTCACGGGCCGGGAGTCTGGCGCCGGGCGCCAGGGCGCCGGAGTAGATCTGCTGTGTGAGATCGCCGGCGACCTTCTCGAAGGCGTCCTCGAAGTCGGCCGAGCGCGTGACGAATGTGCCGCGCCCCTGGCGGGCGATGACCCAGCCCTCGTTCCTGAGCAGCCGGATCGCCTTCTGCACGGTCAGGCTCGATGCCTTGTAGGTCTGCATGAGCTGGCTCTGCGTCGGCAGGAGCTGGCCGGGACGCAGTTCGCCGTCCCGGATCTGCTGCCGCAGGTCGTCCGCGATGCGTTCGAACGTCAAGCGCGCTTCGTCAGCAGCAGCCATGTCCATCCCCGGTCCCAGTCCGATTCCACCCGCCGCGGGCCGCTCGCTACCTGTCGTGTTTCACCAGTTCAGCGGCCTCACGGGGTCAGGGTAGCCGCCGTAGGGATGGACCACCCCACGAACGGATGGAACTCAATAGGGATGGACTTTGGATGGAATGAATGTAGGGTTGCGGCACGCGATCACCCACACGGGTGACTTGCACCCTTCTACCTGGAGGTTTGCCGTGAAGACCATGCCCATCGACCAGTCCCAGGCCATGCTGATCCTGGCCTCCGAGTCCCGGCCGCACTTCAAGGACCGCGAAGGCCAGCAGCCCGCGATCGACCGGGCCACCGGCGCCCACCTGCACCTGGTGGACGTGATGTTCGCCTTCAACGGCCGCGCCGAAGTGATCACCGTGAAAGTCCCGGAGCCGGGTCTCGGCAAGGGCCTGAAGGTCGGCCTGCCGGTCGTCTTCACCGGTCTGGTCGCCTCGGCCTGGGAGAACGAGATCAACGGCAAGGACCGGCACGGCATCTCCCTGCGCGCCGACGCCGTCACCGCCAAGGCAGGCGCCTGATGACCGACAACCCCCTCGGGCACGCGCTCCTGACCGTGGTCGGCCTCGGCGGGCTCGGGCTTCTGGCCTGGGCCGGGTACTGCTTCGCCCGCTGGTACCGGGCCGATGCCGAGACCCGGGTCAGCCTGCGGCAGGCACGGCGGCTGCGGTGGAGCTGGAAGCGACTCGCCCCGATGCTCGGTCTGGCGGTCAAGGACGCCACCCCCACCGTGCTCCAGCAGTACGGCCCCCAGGAGCAACCCGCCAAGCCGCGCGTGCTGGTCCCGCGCCTGCGCACCCGCGCCGACGCCTTCGGCGTCACCGTCACCGCCGATGCCCTCCCGCAGGTCGGGCTCAGCGCCTGGCAGGACGCCAATGAGGGCCTGTGCGACGCCTGGGGTATGCGCCGCATCCGGCTCAGCCAGCCCAAGCCCGGAGTGATCGTCGCGCGCGGCTTCCGCCGTGAGCCGCTGGAGGCGGTGATCCGCTCACCACTCCTCGGCCCGGACGGCTCCCCCGCCTGCCGACCGGGGCAGTTCGTCTCCACCGATGACGTGCTACTCGGCTGGGACGAGGACGGCACCCCCATCGTGCTCAACCTCGCCTACTCCGCCCACGCCCTCATCGCCGGCCTCACCCGCTCCGGCAAATCGATCACCGTCAACACCCTGCTCGCCCACGCCTCGCTCATGCGGGATGTGCGCCTGATCGTGATCGACCCCAACCTCGGCGCCGTCGCGCCCTGGTGGCGCACCGCCTACAAGGTCTCCGACGCCATCCACCCCGACGAGCCGACCGAGATCCTGCGCTGGGTGCGGGAGGAGATGCAGCGCCGGGAGCGGCTGTTCTGGTCCGGACGCACCGACCGCATCACCGACTTCAGCCCCGAGCTGCCGCTGCTGCTCGTGGTGATCGATGAGGTGGCGAACTACACCCGGCACCCGGATCGCAAGGCCCGCGAGCGCTTCGAGGCCGAGCTGCTGGCCATCGCCAGCCAGGGCGCCAAGTTCGGCATCCGGCTGTGGCTGCTCACCCAGAAGCCCTCCGCCGACGTGCTCACCACCGCCGTGCGCACCAACCTGTCCGCCCGGATCTGCCACCGCGTCGACACCGTCGAGGACTTCCTGCACCTCTTCCCCGACGGCCGGGAACTGGACATCACCGCCGCCGACCGCACCATGCCCCAAGGCGTGTCCATCGCCTCCATCGGCGACATGCGCACCCCCGTCCGGCTGCGCTCGGTCTACCTGCCCACCGAAGCCTGCTGGCAGATCAACGACCTCATGTGCGCCGAAGGGCTCAAGGTCCGCGACCTGCCCGACCACATCGACCTGGACAAGGCCGCGTGACCGCATCCGGGTCCCGCTTCGCAGTGAACCCCGGCAAGGGCGTGTAGTCGCCAAACCCTCGCCCCTGCCGGGGCCTCCCTCCCATCCATCCACGGCACACACGTGTGCCGCAGTGCAGAGAGGTCCCGCCAGCATGCCACCGCACAACCCCAGCGCCACCATCCCCCGCCCCGAACCGGACACGGCCGCACTGCCCACGTTCACCGGGTACCGGAACCTGCTCGGCCTGATACGACAGCTCTCCTCACTCGGCGGCTGCGCCCAGCCCATCCGGCTCGAAGGCCAGCGCACCGAGATCGACGCCTTCACCGGCGAGATCCTGCGCGACCTGACGTCCAAGGAACTGCCCGCCGGGCACCTCCTGGTCCGCTGCGGCAACCGCCGCACCACCCGCTGCCCCTCCTGCGCCGAGCTCTACCGCCAGGACACCTACCACCTCATCGCCGCCGGCCTGCGCGGCGGCAAGAACATCCCCGAACAGGTCGCCACCTACCCCCGCGTCTTCGCCACACTCACCGCACCCTCATACGGGCCGGTCCACGGCCGACGCATGGGCGGTTCCGTGCGTTGCCGCTGCGGGCGCACCCACGCCAAGGGCGACCCGCTCCTCGGCACCCCACTCGACCCCGAGCGGTACGACTACACCGGTGCCGTGCTGTGGAACGCCCACGCCCCCGCCCTCTGGGCCCGCTTCATGCTCCACCTGCGCCGCACCATCGCCGCCGCAGCCGGACTCCCGCAGCGCCTGCTACACAAGGTCGCCCGCGTCTCGTACGCCAAAGTCGCCGAGTACCAGCAGCGCGGGATGATCCACTTCCACGCCGTGATCCGCCTCGACGGCTCCGCAGGCCCCTACACCACACCACCCGCATGGGCCACCCCCGAACTCCTCGCCGACGCCATCCAGATCGCGGCCACCCGCGCCCACATCGACGGACCGGAGGTCAACGGCCGCGCTCGCTCCTTCGACTTCGGCAAGCAAATCGACACCAGGGTCATCCGGTCTACCGCCTTCCAAGGCGGGACCACGATCACCGAGGGCAAGGTCGCCGGATACGTCGCCAAGTACGCCACCAAGGGCACCGAAGCCGCGACCGGCACCCTCGACCACCAGCTGAAGAGGATCACCGACCTCTGGTTCGAATCCGTACCCGAGCACGCCGCCCGCATGATCCGCACCGCCTGGGCCCTCGGCGCCCGCGACGACCTCAAGCACCTGAACCTGCGCAAGTGGGCCCACATGCTCGGCTTCCGCGGCCACTTCTCTACCAAGACCCGCACCTACTCCACCACCCTCGGCGCCCTCCGCGCTGCCCGAGCCGCCTGGCAACGCCGCCACACCCCTCCGCCCTCCCCGACCACCTTCGTGATCGCCCACTGGGCCTACGACGGCACCGGCCTCACCCCCGACCTCGAACACCTCGCCGCACTCATCGGCGGCGGCCCGACGGGCGAGCAGGAGGTAGCAACTCGTGCGTGATGACGAACTCCTCACCGTCCCCGAGGCGATGGCCCGTCTCAAGATCGGCCGCTCCGCCCTCTACGACCTCCTGCGCACCCGCCGTCTGGCCTCGTTGACTATCGGCCGCGCCCGCCGTATCCCCGCCGACGCCCTCGCTGACTACGTCCAGCGCCACCTGGAAGAGGCCGCCCGATGACCGCCCCCAAGCGCAAGAAGGCCCGCGCCAACGGCGAAGGCACCATCTACCAACGCAAGGACGGCCGCTGGGAAGCCGCTGGCTACGTCCTCGCCGCCAACGGCACCCGCAAACGCGTCCGCGTCTACGGCACCACGCGGAGAGAAGCCGCCGACAAACTCGCCGAGAAGATCGCCGACAGCAACCGCGGCCTGCCCGTCGCCACCGCCGACAGCACCGTCACCGACTACCTCACCTACTGGCTGGGCAGCGTCGCCATCCACCGACTCCGCGAGAACACCCACACCCGCTACGCCGCCTGCGTCCGACTCCACCTCATCCCCGGCCTCGGCGCCAAGAAGATCGCCCGCCTCACCGCCAAGGACGTCCGCACCTTCCTCGACCGGCTCCGTACCACCTGCCAGTGCTGCACCCAGGGCCTGGACACCGAACGGAAGAAGTGCTGCGCCATCGGCGAGTGCTGCCAGCAGCAGCTGTCCGCCTTGACCGTGACCTACGTGCACTCGGTCCTCAAGTCGGCACTGGAACACGCCGTCCGCGAAGACGAGCTGCCGCGCAACGTCGCCCGTAACGTCAAAACCACCACGCACCAGCCTAGGCGCTTCCGTCCGCTCAATGCGGCAGAGGCCCGTCACTTCCTCGACGCGGCCCGTGCCGATCGGCTCCACGCGCTGTACGAACTCGCCCTGCGCACCGGACTCCGCAAGGGCGAACTCCTCGGCCTTCACTGGGAGGACCTCGACCTCGACGCCGGAACGGCCAGCATCCGGCGCTCGCTCCAGCGCACCCGAACCGGCGGCCTCACCCACCTCCCCGCCAAGACCCGAGCATCCGAGCGCCGCATCGCCCTCCCCACCGAATGCCTCCACTCCCTCAAGGAGCACAGAGGACGGCAGGAAAAAGAGCGAGGGACAGCAGGATCGGACTGGAGCGACAGCGGGCTCGTCTTCACCACACCCACCGGACGGCCTCTCGACCCGGCCAACCTCACCCGCCGCTTCCGCAGCTTCCTCAACCGGGCAGGCCTCCGACGCATCCGCTTCCACGACCTCCGCCACTCAACCGCCACCCTTCTCCTGGAGCAGGGCGTCGAACTCGTCGTGATCAAGGAACTCCTCGGCCACGCCCACATTGGCGTCACCGCCGGCGTCTACGCCCACGTACGGCTCCGACTCCAGCGTGACGCCATCGACGCCTTGGGCCACGCCCTCGGCGGTCAGGACGACGACCCTGACGACCCGCTCACTGCGGTCGCCGTCCGCTGACGTTGCCGTCAGCGTTGCCGTCAAACGGCACGGAGCCCTCATCGACATCACGTCGATGAGGGCTCCGTCGCACTGCTACCAGATTCCGATGACCCCGCCAGGAATCATGGGGAAATTGTCGGAGTATTCCACTCGGCGCACTCCGCTACGACTCGCGCGATCTGCCGACGCTTCGGGTAGCTGGAGCGAATCTTAGAGAGGCGTTCCGCGTACAATTCCGCGACATCGGCCCCTTCTTCGGACAACAAGCGGAAATCACCCTCGCGCCATATGTCCTCAACTCCCCGCAGAGTCGTCTTGATTCCCTGAAACTCCGCCCTTGAGTATCCGCCGCCAGCCTGCAACAGATCATCGCAGGAATCCCAGAAGTTCCCCACGCTGGACCTGATCCTCCATTCGCGATCGTCTGAAGGCAGCTCTTGCGACGCCACCAGAATCGCTACGCCAGCGGCTGTCGATTGGAAATATGACGGGTCAGACGAGTCCTCCAGAGCGCCGATCTCGCTTCGCCAGCTCCTCAGCGAGGCGATCTTCTCTGCACCTCCAGGACCTGCTGGACCGCTGCACCCAGCGACGATGTCATCGATCTCTGCAAGGTGCGAGGCCCCCGCAACCTCAAGGATGGGTCGCATCCTGGCGAGAGACAGCCCTCCGGTCAGGCTCCACAAGTCCATCAGCCGCCACCCCCTAGAACCACTCGCCATGGCGTGTTTCCAGTACTCGACACTCCGGTGCCCTTGCCGATCGGGCTTGGTGTGAGGCCCACGCCTGGACCTGTCGCTTGCGCGAAGCATGCAGGGCACATCCTAGTCGACGAAGCCATCCCTGTGATCTCCCAGTCGCTCCCCAAACGATTCATGATCGTAGCCTCGGCATGGCCTTGCCCGGGGATGTAGCGCTCGCCGCGCAGCGGCGCATTGCCACCCCTCCATTCATCGGGCAGACCCGTGCGTTCAGTTGCAACCCACGTTTCAGATCGACCCGTATTCACGTTACGAACTCGGGCAACCGCAACTGTCGACGCCTCGTCGGCCCGCGTTGCATAAAGCTCGCGGGCTCGATCAAGCAGAGCACCGCCGCAATTGTGAACCAGTACCGGCGCGGCCCCTGCCAGCACATAGTACGTGTGCTACGCGGCCCCTCTCTATCTGCGTATTCGCAGATCAGCGGCGGTTTCGGGTTCCGCTGGTGTCCGTGGCTGTGCGGGGGAATCCGTGGGTGTTGCCGTCGCTACTGCCGTCAGGCGGTTCAGCCCAGGTACGGCTTCTCGCGGTGTTCCAGGAAGTGCTGGAGCCTGAGTCGTTGGGTGTGGTGCATCGGCAACTGCTCGATCTCTTCGGGCGGTACGAACCGGAGTTCGGTGGACTCGTCGGAGATCTCCAGTTGGCCGCCGGTGATGCGGGCGGTGAAGCAGACGTTGAACTGGCGGCGGACCTCGCCGTCGGTGTAGGCGATGACGTGTTTCGGGTCGGTGTAGGTGCCGACCAGACCGGTGATCTCAACGTCGAGGCCGGTCTCTTCCTTGACCTCGCGGACGGCCGTGCCGGGCAGGGAGTCGGTGAGTTCCATCCCGCCGCCGGGCAGCGCCCACAAGTCGTTGTCTCGGCGGCGCTGGAGGAGGATGCGCCCGTGGTCGTCGGTGACGACGGCGGAGGCGGCGACGACCATGCTGTTCGGCTTGGGCGCGTTCGGGTCGTCGTAGTACTCGGTGCGGGCCACAGTCAGCCTTCCTCTCGTGCGGGCATTGCCGTCGTCCACACAGCGTCGAAGCTCTCGGCGTAGGTGTCGAACATGCCGCCTGTCTCGTGTCGGCGAAGATGCCATACGGGGGCGGCGTAGGCGTTGACGCCCCAGACGTGTGCGTTGACGAGTTGCTGGTCGTCGGCGCGGTAGAGGGAGTTGTAGAGCGTGGTTTCGTGGGTGCGGACTTCGATGCCGGGGGTGCCGGCGAGTGGCCTGTAGTGCATGAGGGCGAGGCGGCAGCGGGATTCGATGCCGTGGCCGAACCGTTCCTCCTGGCCGCGGGCTTGGACGGTGTCGCTGTCGGCGTCTCCGATCGCGATGCGGACGGTGCAGCCTTGGGCGGCGCGTTCGGTGAGGAGTTCGTTCAGCCGGGGGTACGCCTCGTGGAGGAAGACGGCCGCGTAGACGAGGATGTCGATCCGTTCCCGGGCCTGGGCCATCAGGTCGGTGAACGCCGAGACGGGGATGTCGGCCCGCTGCTCGTAGAGCGCCACCAGCTCAGGGCTGATGGCGCGGGCGGGGCGGGCCTGGCGGAGCGCCGGCCAGAGTGCGTGCACGTCTTCTCCCAGGACCTTGGCCGCCTGGAGGGCGGTGGCACGACGTGGGATACGCCCGAGGTTCACCCAGCGCTCGACCGACTTGGGGTCGACCTCGACCTGCTGAGCGAGTGCGGCGTACGTCCAGCCTCCCGCCGCCATGACGGCTCGTAGTCTCTCGTTCGGCACGAGTCTCCCCCTTCGTCTCAGGACGGCACTAGGGACGTTCTACACGGTGCAGGACGTCCCGAAGTGGGGTTTGGCGGAGGTTCCTTCGTCCCGGTGACCGGCGTGAGGATCGGTGCCGACCCTGTGGCACCAACAGGCCCAGGGGCACGCATCCACGCCGCCGAGGAGCGTCACCGTGCGAAAGAGCACCACGCCATGTGTTCCTGCCCTGCGACTGGACGCCCGGTCGCGCGCCGCCTCGCCGGGGTGGTCACGATGACGGCCCCTACCCCTGATGCCGACGGGCACACCGTCTCGCCCGATGCCGGCGCCCTGGTGGTCGACCGGCGGAGCGGCAAGGTGGGCGTGGTGATGGGGCATGTGGGGCCGCACGTGCAGCTTCGGCCGCCGCGCGGTGGCCGGGAGTGGGACGTGCCGCCCGAGGACGTACGTACGCCGACTCCGACGGAGGAGTTGAGCGCGAAGGTGGCCGTGGCCAACCGGAGGTGGGGACGGTGACCCCTCGCTCGGTCCTGCGCTACGAGACCTGGACGCTCCAGCCCGACCGCGAGCCGGACGCGGAGCCGGTCCTGTACGCGATGCAGTGTGCCGTGGACGGAGAGACCTCACCGACAAGCGAGGACTTCGCCGAACCGCAGGACTGGGTGCTGCGGCACTGCGGTCAGAACCCGTCGCACCACACCTACCGGGAGATCATCACCCGCCCCTGGCGGACCTGGCGCCAGACGTGAGCCACTCTCCTCGCCCAGGCGCCGCACCGCGCTGACCCACCCGACTCCCGTCCCTGCCGGGCGCAGCCGATCGAGGCTCCCCCGCACTCGTCAGCCCCGGCAGGGACGGGCCCTCACCTGCGTGCCGGGCCCATGGTCATGAGGTTCTGGCCTCTGCCACAGAAAGTCAGCCACGACGGCGGGCGTGCCGACCGATCACCCGCCACGTGTGTCTCGCTCAACCCCGCACCGGCATCAGCCCAGTTATCTCCATCGTCACGGCCCCCAGCCAGGCAGCAAGCATGGGCGTCCGGGACGGCGCAAGCCCGCCGGGCGCCCTCTCAGGTGCCCGGCCAGTCTGCTGCTGAGCGGTCGGACCGGGGCTTCCGATTGGTAGTCCGGCCTACGCTCCCGGGCTCTGCGCGCCGAGTGGTCGGCGGCCGTCGCCAGCGGGGCGGCAGACAGGAGCGGGCGGCGGTCACCGACCGCCGACGCGCGGCGGCCCGCGTCAGCGGGACGCCCTTGATCAAGTAAAGAAACTCTGAACAGCTCACCCCGTCCAACCCACCGGCCGGGCTGCCGGGTCGCTGGTCAGGACCGCCGTTGCCGGCGCTTCTTCGATTCGGCCAGTGCGGCTTCGAGTTTCTCGCGCGGCGATGCGTCCGAGTCGGCGTCGGCTTCATGGAGGGGGGGCAGGAACAGGCCGCGTCGGCTTGTCTCGCGTTTGATCTTCCGGCGCTCGTTGAAGATCCGTTGGTGTTCCTCACGGATCGTGGCCCATCGCTGGTCGAGTTCTGCTTCCCGTGCCAGGAGCTCGTCATCGGTGAGGTCGGCGAAGTCGGCGGCGGCTGCGCGGGCCTCGCGGGCGATCTCTTCCCGTAGCAGGTAGTTCGTGATCGGCCCGTGGTGCTTGCCCGGTTCCGGGGTCTGGCGCACGAAGACACCGCGGCCCTTGACCGAGTACACGAGTCCTTCCTGCTTGAGGCTTCGGTAGGCGTTCTGCGCGGTGGAGTTGGCTACTTGGAAGCGCTCTTGGATCTCACGGGCGGGCGGGAGCTGGGAGCCCGGAGGGTAGGTGCCTTCTGCGATGTCGCGGCGGAGGAAGTCGGCGACCTGAACGTAGGGCGGGCGGCTGTCGTCGTTGCGGATGAGGTCGGCCGGCCAGTCCGGGCCTGACTCCTCTCCGTCTTCGTCCGCTGGGGAGTCCGGGGCATCGCTCCCGCTGTCCGTCGAGCTCACGAAGCTGCCCCGGCCGAGTTGGGAGTAGACCAGCCCTTCCTGTTTGAGGACCCGCAGGGCGTTCTGGACGGTGGAGCTGGAGACGCCGAACCGCTCGCCGAGCACGTTCGCCGAGGGCAGTCGCTCGCCCGATGTGAACTCGCCGGTCAGAATCGCGTCCCGCAGGGCAGCAGCGGCCTGGAGATACGGCGGTCGGGAGTCCTCGTCCAAGGGCAGGGTCATGACCCCACGGTATCGCCTGCCCGGTAGGTCGCTACGGACAGATCACTGTGCTTCCCGCCTGATCGCCCACCCACCTCATCGGCGTCACAACTTCATCGGGGTTGCAAGTTTTACGATTATCTCTCTATGCTCATGCCGAGCCGATCAAGCGGCTCCATCGAACGAGGATGTGATGGCATGGCCATGACTCGAATCCGGGTTGCTCTGCTGCCGTCGGCGGTGTGCATCGCGGGCACCGAACCGGCGCTGAAGATCAAGGACCAGCAGACCGGGGAGGTCGCCACCGACCGGGAGACCGGCGCGTCGCTGTACACGGTGACCGTGATGCTCATGGAGGACGGTCGCGCCGAAGTCCTGAAGATCACCGTCCCGGAGACGGGCCTTGCGGCCGGGCTGAAGCCGGGGGCGATGGTGCGGCCGGTGGACCTTTTCGCGACCCCGTGGGCGCGGATCTTCAACGGTCAGCTCTCCGACGGCGTCGCCTACCGGGCTTCCCGCCTGGAACTGGTGACGGTGGAGGCGAACCAGTGACCCGCTTCGAACGCCACCTGTCGGAGCGGGAGTTGTCCTCGCTCCGGCCCCTGCCTGATACGGAAGGCAAGGCCACCTTCGCCGTCTCGGCTGCCGTGCTCGATGTCCTCGGCCTGGCCCCGGAACAGGCGGCCCACCTCGACCTGGGCGACGTGTTCCGCCTGATACGCGAAGAGGGGGCCTGACATGGAAGCCATCACGGGATACGCCTCGTACGCGCTGCCGATCACTACGGCGCTCATCGGTGTGTGGCTGGTGTGGACGGTGGTGCGCTACGTGCGGGCCGACAAGGGCACGCGGGTCAGCATGCGGCAGGCCGTCCGGGTCCGCTGGGGCTGGGTACGCCTCGCGCGGATGGCCGGACTGACGGTCACCGACAAGACCCCGAGCCTGCTCACGCAGATCACCGCCCAAAAGGACAGTCCCCCGCCCGCTCCCCGGATCCTGACGCCGAAGATCAAGGTCAAGCCCGACCAGTACGGCGTGATCGTGCAGGCCCGGACGCTGCCGCAGGTCGGACTGGAGGAGTACCAGAAGTCGGCGCGGTTCCTGGCGGACGCCTGGCGGTGCACGCGGGTCTCCGTGCTGCCGGACGGCCCCGGCAAGGTGCTGATCCGGGGCGTGCGCTCCGATCCGCTGACCACGCCGACCCGCCATCGGCCCACCGGCCGCCCGCTCGCGGACCTGACGCGCTGGGAGCTGGGAGTGGACGAGTACGCCGCCCGGGTGTGCGTGTCCCTGGCCAACGTGCCCGGAGTGACGGTGGCTGGCGTCCCGGGTGCGGGCAAGACCTCGGGGGTCAACAAGTTCGTCTGTGACTTCGCGCCGTCTGCGTCCGTGCAGATCGCGGGTGCGGACGGGAAGGTGTCGCGGGCCTCGGAGGGCGACTACGCCGACCTGGTCAAGCGGATGTTCGCGTTCTGCGGAGACGATCTCGATGAAGCGAACGCGCTGTTCAAGCGCCTGGTGGAGCTGCGCAAGCGGCGCTCGGCGACCATCCGGGACGTGCTGGGCGTGAAGAACATGTGGCACGTCGGGCCCTCGCCGCAGTGGCCGCTCACGGTCCTGATCATTGATGAGGCGCACACGTACTTCCGTGAGTACAAGGGAAGCGACCCGGCCACGAAACGGCTGGCCGCGCTGACGGCGGAGAACGCCCGGCTGGTGGAGGACCTGGTCAAAAAGGGCCGCAGCGTAGGCATCCTGGTGATCCTGATCAGCCAGAAGACCACCGGCGACGCCATCCCCACCTTCATCCGCGACGTGTGCCCCATCGGGCTGTCCTTCGCGCAGAAGACCGTGGAAGCAGCGGTGGCCGCACTCGGTGACGACATCCGCAACTGGCCCGACGCCAGCCCGGTCACCTTGCAGGACCCCGCCTACGTCGGCGTCGCGGTCATGGCGATGCAGGGCCGCCCCGGCTACACCCGCATCCGCACCCCCTACGTCTCCGACGCCGACGCCGCCCGCGTCGCCGAAGCCACCTCGCACCTGACCGCCGATCCGGACCTGTGCCTGGACGCCCTCCTCGCCTCGACCGGCCGGACCACGGCACCCCGGCCGTCGCTCGCCAAGTAGCCCCGAAAGCCCACACCGGAAAGGAGGTTGAGGACATGGCGGAGGAACGGTTCACCCGGCGCACCGTGACCGTGGTCATGGCGGTCATCGCGGCCCTGGCCTTCGTCTTCTCCTTCGGCAACGTCTGGGCCCTCGCCCTGCGGCTCGGCGTCCCCCACCCGATCGCGCCACTGATCGCCCCCATGGTCGACCTGTCCGTCGTCGGGCTCCTGGTCGCCCTGCGCTTCCTCGCTCTGCGCGGCGTCCCCAAGGCGGAGCTGAAGGCCGGCACCCGGCTGCTGCACCTGTGCGGCCTGCTCACCCTCGCGCTGAACACCGCCGAACCGCTGCTGGCCGGACGCTACGGACGGGCCTGCCTGGACACCGTCGCCCCCCTCCTGCTCCTCGGCTGGGGCCACGTCGGCCCCGCCTTCCTCGCCCAGTTCCACACCCACACCCGCCCCAACCCGCACCTGGAGGCCACCGCCGCCACCCTTGCCACCGAGCCGGTGCCCGACGTCGCACCATCACCCGAATCGGCACCCCCGACGCCCGCCCCGCAGATCGCCGCCTCCCTGATCGAGGAGCTGGAGCCCGCTCCGGCCGCCGCTCCGCCGGTCGCCGTCACCACGACGGGCCGACCCGCTTCCGGCCCTGCCCTTCCGGCCGCCCTGCTGGACGCGGCCCGGCGCATCGCGGACACCCACCGCGCCGAGCACGGAACACCGATCACCGCCGCCCACCTGGGCACACGCATGGGCATCGCCCTCCCGGTGGCCACCACCGCACTCGCTCAGCTCTGAACACCGGCCCCCACCGGCCACATCCCCCTCGCTGAACCCACGCCCGCCCCTGGGCCTGGTTCGCCATGCCCCGAGCAGCACCAACAAGCCGACAGATCCGGCTGGTTGCTGCTCGGGGCCACCCACCCGAACCGAAGGGACACGCCCCGAATGGTCACCCTGGACCTGCGCCACGTGGCAAGCCCCGCCGTACGGGACCTGCTCCACCTCGTCAACCACCCCGACTTCGACCGCGCACAGCAGCAGATCGAACGCCTCGGCGGCTGCGCCGAACCCATCCGCCTGACCGGACAGACCACCACCGTCGACACCACGACCGGCGAAGCCCTTCGTGCCTATACCTCCTCCGACGAGCCGACGGGCAGCCTGCTCACCACGTGCGGCAACCGCCGCTCCTCCCGTTGCCCGGCCTGCTCCCGCCTCTACGCCGCCGACACCTACCACCTCATCCGCGCCGGCCTCTCCGGCGGCAAGACCGTGCCCGACACCGTCCGCACCCACCCCCGCGTCTTCGCCACCCTCACCGCACCCTCCTTCGGCCCCGTCCACAACCGCCCCACCACCCCCGGCGGCGACATCAGGCCCTGCCGCTGTCACCAGCTCCACGGACCCACGGACGCCCTACTGGGCACGCCGCTGAACCCGGCGACGTACGACTACGCGGGTGCGGTCCTGTTCAACGCCCACGCCTCCGCTCTGTGGGCCCGCTTCACCATCTACCTGCGCCGCGAGATCGCCGCCCGGCTCGGCCTCACCCAGAAGGCCGCCCGCGCCGTGCTGCGGATCTCCTTCGCCAAAGTCGCCGAGTACCAAAAGCGCGGCCTGGTCCACTTCCACGCCGTCATCCGGCTCGACGGCCCAGACGGCAACACCACGCCCCCGCCCCCGTCTGCCACCGTCACCGTGCTCACGGACGCCATCCGGGCCGCAGCCCGCCGTGTCCGAGTGGCCCTCACGTCGGACGCGATCGGGGAGCGCGAACTCACCTGGGGAACACAGCTCGACGTGCGCGAGATCGCCGCCTTCGGCACTGACGCCGAACTCACCGACCAGGCCGTGGCCGCCTACGTGGCCAAGTACGCCACCAAGTCCGCCGACGCCTCCGGCACCCTCGACCACGCCCTGTTCTGCCGCCCCTGCCAGGGACGCGGCGCCACCCTCCTGCCTCATGGAACCCCGCTCCCGTGCACCGCTTGTGACGGCACCGGGCAGGCCCGTCCCCTGCCCCGGCTCGCCGTCGCCCGGCATGTGCGGCAGATGATCCGCACCTGCTGGGAGCTGGGCAGGCTGCCGGAATTCACCGGCCTCAAGCTCTGGAAGTGGGCGCACATGCTCGGCTTCCGGGGCCACTTCTCCACCAAATCCCGCCGCTACTCCACCACCCTCGGCGCGCTGCGCGACGCCCGCCGCACCTGGCGCACCGAACAGGCCCGCGCCCACGCCAGCCTGCCCGAGCACGACCCGGACACCACCCTCGTCATCGGCCACTGGGCCTACCAGGGCTCGGGCTACAGCCCCGGCGGCGCGCTCCTTGCGGCCCACGTCTGGCACCGCCGGGAACTGGAACGCCGGTTCATCGCCGAAGAGGGCTGCGGATGAACGCGCAGGAACCCGCCCCGCCCCGGCGGGGACTGAGTACGCCGGAAGAGCTGCTGACCGTGCCCCAGGTCATGGCCCGCCTCCAGCTCGGCCGCTCCGCCGTCTACGACCTGCTCCGCACCCGGCAGCTCGCCTCGATCACCCTCGGCCGCGCCCGCCGCATCCCCGCCGACGCCCTGACCGACTTCATCCGCACCCGCCTCGACCAGGAAGCCGCCGCCTGATGACCACGCCCCGAGACACCCCCGCCTCCCGCCGTACCCGCGCCAACGGTGACGGGACCGTCTACCAGCGTAAGGACGGCCGATGGGAAGCCGCCGGATACGTCCTCGCCCCCGGCAACACCCGTCGCCGTGTGCGCGTCTACGGCACCACCCGGAAGGAGGCCCTGGCCAAGCTCACCGAGAAGATCGCCGCCAGCAACCGCGGCGTCCCCGTCCCCTCCGCGCAGGGCAGCGTGGCCGCGTACCTGACGTACTGGCTGGAGGCGGTCGCCGTCCACCACCTCCGCGAGAACACCCACACCCGCTACACCGCCTGCGTCAACCGGTACCTCATTCCCGGCCTGGGCAAGAAGAAGCTGGCCAAGCTCACCGCCAAGGACGTCCGCACCTGGCTCAACCAGCTCCGCACCACCTGCCAGTGTTGCACCCGTCACATCGACGCCCGGCGCGACCGGTCCCGCTGCTGCGCCGCCGGCCAGTGCTGCCACAAGCTGCTCTCCCCGCTGACGCTGACCTACATCCACTCCGTGCTCAAGTCCGCCCTGGAGCACGCCGTCCGTGAGGAGGAGATCCCGCGCAACGTCGCCCGCAACGTCCGCACCGGCACCCCAAGGCCCCGACGCTTCGAACCCCTCACCGCCGACGAAGCCCGCCGACTCCTCACTTCCACCCAGGGTCATCGGCTGCACGCCCTGTTCGAACTCGCCCTCCACACCGGACTCCGCAAGGGCGAACTCCTCGGCCTGCACTGGGAAGACCTCGACCTCGACGCGGGCACCGCCGCGATCCGCCGAACCTTGCAGCGCAAGGCCGCAGGCGGGCTCACCACGCTGCCCACCAAGACCCGGGCCTCCGAACGCCGCATCGCCCTCCCTACCCGCTGCGTCCAGTCGCTGAAGCACCACCACGAACAGCAGCGGCGCGAACGTGCGACCGCAGACACGGCGTGGCAGCACAGCGGGCACGTGTTCACCACAGCGCAGGGTCGACCGATCGACCCGACAAACCTGACCCGCACCTTCATCGCGCTCCTCCGCAAGGCCGGCCTCCGCCGCATCCGCTTCCACGACCTCCGCCACTCGACCGCCACCCTGCTCCTGGAACAGGGCGTCGAACTCGTCGTGATCAAGGAACTCCTCGGCCACGCCCACATCGGCGTCACCGCCACCGTCTACGCCCACGTCCGACTCCGCCTCCAGCGCGACGCCATCGACACCCTCAGCACCGCACTCGACAGCCCGGAGAACACCAAGACGGCACGCTCCGACGGCGACGAACCGCCACCCGGCGCCGCCCTCGTCCGCTGACGTTGCCGTCAACTACTGCCGTCACCCCACACAGACGCCTCGCCAGACACCGCCTGACGGGGCGTCAAATTCGCTTGCGCACATCGAGAAGCAAATTGAAGTTCAACAAACAGCGACATCACCGCGAAATTCGCGCATAACCTTCATGATCGAGTAATAAATACCGTCTCACCGAAAGGGAGATTCCATCTTGCATGAAGCGCCACCGAGAACCTTCATCAGTGCAATGGGTGCCGTGTACCCGAATCTCTGCACCACGGATCCTGACAGTAGGAAGGTGGCACATCCGCCTGTCCATTCAGAGAGTGGTACGCGCCAAAGTCACCACGATCCCAGCAAATCGCCGTAGGCCTCTGACCGCTTCTTAGTTCGCAAAATTCCTCGACGGCCGCACGAATATCAGATACCGGCAGCGTATTGCGGGGCTCGAAGAGCCTCCAATCGCCCAAATCAGCAACAACGTTTTGATCCAACACCGGCGGTTCCGGATTCCTGGAGGTCCACACACTCCTCGCAATCTCCCGATCCACTCGAACTACGGAATCCTCGGGAACTTGCCACCTCAATGCGCCATATCCTGTAAGCGGATTTGTCGAGACCTGAAGACAGCTGTCAAAATACCGATCTGATTTCATCGGATCCCTATGTGGCGCCAAGAGTACAAACGTTGCAAGAATGCCACCCTTTGGCTGTCCAACCACATTTGGCCCTCGGTCGGGCCCGCCGGTCACCAACTCTCCAATCAAGCGCCTAAGAATAGCTCCCGACGCTGCATGATATGTCGTACCGCCAGTGAAAATAGTCAGAATCATTAATATCCTCCAACGTTCGCAGGTGAGGCGATGCGGAATACTGAAACTAGACCGGCCCCACCCCGGAAAATTCTACCCCAGGGCGGGGCCGGCCGGATATTACACCTCTTAAGATTAACCGCCGCCCAGCATAGTTACCCCGTGCCAGCCCTCTTCAGTGCGCCAAACGGATGTCAGGCTAGACCCTCTTGGTAGAATTGCAGACACCCCAGTCATGCATGAATAGGGACCAGAACAAACCCCGTCAGAATTATTGATTACGACTGTCGCCCTCTGAACGCCATTGCTTCTCATAGCCAAAGCGATCTTGGTTTCTACATGAGATGCGGCCGCGAACCCACCTGCAGCGTCGTGAGGCACGCCAGATTTTCTGAGCGCGTCCCTCACTTGCACGAATGAACCATTCTCACCGCTTGATACAGGAGCTCCGACTTTATTCCCAGCGTCATCAACTACCTGACCAGTCGTAATCTTGCTGCCTGCCAACTCGTCCGCGATGCCGTCGAGCGGATTGCAGTTGTGAACAAGGACCGGCGTAGCCCCCGCCAGCACATAGTACGTGTGGACGTCACCGACGGTCAGGTTGTGAACCGTCGCTCCGGGGCTCGTCCAGCGCTGGACCGAGCTGATCTGGACGTACACACCGGCGCTGGTCTGCAGCCACTGGCCGTCATGCAGGTCGGTGGCCTTGATCCACTTGCCCAGCTCGGGGACCCAGAACGGGTGGCCGTCGGTCGCGGTGACCCGGGCCGTCTTGGTGCCCTTCTTGCCGTCGACGTCGATCGTGACCTTGACAAGGTGCTTCAGGCCCTGGCCCTTGATCTCGGCCGTGACCGTCTCGATCCGAGTCTCGCCCGTCTTCGGGTCGGTCGCCACGACCTTGTCGCCGGCCTTGACCTGCTCGATCGGCTTCGTGGTGCCGTCGGCCATGAGGACCTTGGTGCCCGGGACAAAGCTGTTGCCGATCGAGCAGGAGCCGCTGCTGCCGCCTTCCTCTACCTTGCCGGCGCCGCCGGAGCCGCTCGATCCGCCCTTGCTGCGGGCGGATCCGCCGGAGCTGCCGCCGCCGCCTCCGCCGGAGCTCTTGCTGCCGCCGCCCTTGCCGCCGCCTGTGCTGTGGGAGGAGACCTTCGGAGCGGCCTTGACCTGGGCCTGCTTCTGGGCGGGATTGCCCGTCTTCCGTTTCGCGGCGGCAGCCGCGTCGGCTAGTTTCTTGGCGGCCTCGGCGGCTTTCTTCTTCGCTCGTTGCGCGGCTTCCTTCTTGGCTTTCTCGATGGCGAGTTTCTTGGCCCGTAGCGCTGCGGCTTCGGCGGCCTTGGCTGCCTTGAGGACGGCCTCGGCGGCCTTCTTGGCGACCTTGAACGCCTTGATGGCGTCGATCGTGCGGTTGACGGCCTTGATGACTGCCGGGATCTTGCCGAGCTTCGCCCACGGGATCGCGTCGACGGCGATGCTCACGCAGGACCACATGTCACCGCCGAAGCAGGCCATGGCGTCGTTGATGCCGATGAAGTCCTTCAGCGTCTCCCACGCGACCGCGAGGATGACGGAGGTGAGGGACTTGCCCTGCATTGCCTGTGCCTGTGCGACCTGGGCCGCGGACAGACCCGCGCCCGCGAGGGCCGCGGCCTGCTCCGAGGCGGTCAGGCTGATGGCCAGACCCGTCGGGTCCGAGTACGTGGCCGGGTTGTTGTGGGCGTAGACGTACCCGTTGGCCTGCTGCGGGTCGTTCATGTCGAGCACCGGGTCGGCGGACAGGAAACGTCCGACCGTCGGGTCGTAGAGACGGGCGCCCAGCGGCTGGAAGCCGGAGGCGTCGTCGCGGGATTTGCCCAGGAATCCGCTGCTGTTCTGGAAGTTCTGCCCCACCGTGTCGGCGCCGCGCTGGTTGCCGAACGGGTCCTGCTTGCGTATCCGGACGGGCATGCCGGTGGTGAGTGCGACCTCCGCGTACGCGGAGCCCTGGTGGTCCGAGGCGAGCGCGGTGAGCGCCTCCCCGCCCGTGCCGTTGGCGTAACGCATGATCGCGCCGCCGGGGGCCGCGTAGGTGCGCTCGGTACGGACGAGGACGCCGCCCTGCTGGATGGTGACCTGCGCCTCACCGAGATTCAGCGTGGCCTGCTTGCCCTGGATGGTCAGCAGACGTCCGCCGTCGGGGCCGTAGATGTGCCGGGTGTCGTTCTGCGGCAGCCACTGCTGGGCGGCCTGGGCCGCGTCACAGGTGGTGAGCACGATCGCGGTGCCGCTCACGTTCGCCGCGCCCTGCACCGCGAGGCACAGGTTGGAGTCGACGTGGGTCAGCTGACCCGAGGCGTTGCGCTTCAGCTTCTGGGCGCTGCCGCCGTCGCACTTCTTCAGCTGGACCGCGGAACCGGCGGCGTTGGCGGCCGGCTGCAGACACCAGGTGTCGTACATCTTCAGGGTGCCGAGGTCCGGGTTCGCCTGCGGAGCCGAGGCCGTGCCCGGGACCGGGTCGAAGTGCCAGGCCTGCGCCACCGTGCCGTTGCACTGGTAGAGCTGGACCGGCTGACCCGCCGCGGCGAGACCGGACTTGAGGTCGATGCACTTCTGGCCGAGACCCACGTACGGGGTCTTGCCTCCGGAGCCCGAACCGGTGATCCGCTCGACCTGGCCGTCCCAGGTCCAGGTCAGGTCCTGCTTGTCACCGTTCTGGACCGAGGTGATCGACTTGGTCTCGCCGGTCAGCTCGTACAGTCGCGTGGCCTCGGCCGTGACCTGCGCCCCCGCGGGGGTCGTGTATTTCTTGGTGACCTTGGTCAGGGTGTGCGGCTGGTCCTTCGCGGCGTTCTTGCCGTACGCGTAGTCGGTGACCGCGTCCTTGGCCGTGTTGCCGGCCAGGTCCTTCTCGGTCAGCTTGGTGCGGTTGCCGAGAAGGTCGTACTCGTACTCCTGCCAGTAGCCGGAGCCGTCCCTGCCCGACGCCACGTTGAGCGTGCCGTCGGTGTTCTTCGGGTTGGTGCAGTTGGTCTGGTCCTTGGAGGTCCAGGCCGACTTGAGCTGACCCACCGGGTCGTAGACGAAGCACTGGCGCTCCTCGATCCCGGTGGACATCTCCTGGATCGAGGTGACGTTGCCGGCCGGGTCGTAGGTGTAGCCCCGGTTCGAGACCAGGTTGCCATCGACCACGGACTTGTCCGCGTCGGCGCCGCCCTTCTCCCGGTAGACCGACTGCTCCGTGAGCGCGCCGCTGGACTCGTCGAACGCGTTCTGCGTCCACACCCGGTAGGGCTGGGCGCCCAGGGTGGAGCGCATGACCTGGCCGTACGGGTCGTAGACCGTCTCGGAGCCGTACCAGTCCTTGCCGGAGATCGAGAGCGGCAGACCCTGCTTGTTGTAGCGGACGACCAGCTTCTCCGAGGCGAACTTGCCCGCCTCGGGGAGCGTGGTCTCGTCCAGCATTCCGTTGTCGGAATACGTGTAGCTGTAGGTGTAGTCCTTCTTGAAGCCCCACGTGTCGACGATCGACTGCGGCAGGGACAGCGTGGTCGAGGTCGGCGCGTAGTCCTTGGTGTAGCCGTTGACCTTCTGGGTGTACGCCAGACCGTCGGTGTAGCGCGTGGCGGTCGCGGGCATGCCCTTGCCGCCCGGGACGGTGTCGTACGTGTAGTCGGCCAGCACGGTTCCGGCGGCGCTGTTCAGGCGCTGCTGCTTCGGCCGCGACAGCTCGTCGTAGCCGCTCCAGACCTTGATGCCACGGGCGTTCGTGAGGGTCAGAACGCGGCCGAAGGCGTCGTACTCCGTAGAGGTCGCGCCCGCGTCCGGGTCGGTCGCTGTCAGCAGCTTGCCCTGGTGGTCGTACGTCCAGGTCCACGGGTGCGTCGTGTCGGCGGAGGCGGTCGCCTTCTCCAACTGGCCGTGCGCGTCGTAGTCGTAGCTCGTCGACGTGAACCCGCCGGGTGCTGCCGGATTGACGGTGTCCGTGCGGACCGTGCGGCCCAGCGCGTCGGTGAAGACCGTGTAGGACGAGTCACCCTGCGGCTGGACGACCTTCGACCAGTCCTCGCCGTACTCGTACTTCGTGGCCCGGTCCTCGTACGCCTTGGAGTAGGACTCCTTGGTCTTCGGGTCGACCCACTTGAGGTACGGGGTCTCCTTGACCACGCGGCCGAGGCCGTCGTAGGTGTAGCGGGTGATGTTGGGAACGACCGTGTCGGAGACCGGGGTGAAGAGTTCGCCCGGCGTGGCCTCCTGGGTCAGATAGGCGTTGTTGGTCTGGTAGACCTCACCGGCGCTGTCGTACAGCGTGTCGGTGATCAGCCAGCCGGAGCCGTTGTCCGACTCCTCCTGCGTCTGGCGCTCACGGCCGAGGCCGTCGTAGAGGGTGACAGAGGTGTCGATCCGGTCCTCGTAGCCACGCGCGTACGTGGTGACGTACGGAGGCTTGCGGATCTTGATCTTCGGGTCCTTCGGGTCGGTCTCCTCCTTCGGGACCGTGTAGACCGCGCGGAAGTCCGGGACGCCGCTGCCAGGGGTGCGGCCCGGGGCCCACGCCTCGGCCAGACGGCCCAGCGGGTCGTACCGGGCCTCACTGACGAAGTTGTTGACGTCGGTCGTCTTGAGGGTGACCGCGCGGCCCGGCTCCAGCTCCTGGATCTGGCTGTGGCCGGCGATGTTGGTCGTGGTGACCTTGAACACCTGGCCCTGGGGCGGGTCGTAGGTGATCGTGGAGGACTTCGGGATCGGCTGCTTCAGCTGTTCCGGGCTGGTCGTCCGGATCACCCGGCCGACCTCGTCGAAGCCCGTGGTGCCGTTGGTCTCGAAGCCGGTGCCGGCGCCGTTGAGCGACCACGACTCGGTGGCCAGACCGCGGCTGTTCGCTGCGAGTGCGGTGCCGTGGGTCGTGCCGTCGTACGCGGTGCGGTTGGCGCCGCTGAGCGTGGACAGGTCGGCCCACTTGGCGTTCACACAGGTCGTCGGCGAGACCAGGACCTGCTTGGACAGGCCGATGAGGTTCTTGGTGGTCTGGTGCAGGTACTCCAGCTTGGTGCAGGACTCGTCGCCGGTCTTCTCGGTGTCGCCCAGCGACTCCACGAACTCGGGCAGACCGTACGTCGCGTCGTACGTCGTCGTGGTCTTCACCGAGCGCTGGGTGCGGCCGACGTTGCCCTTGTCGTCCTTGTCGTCCTTGTTCTTGCCGGACGCCTTGGTGTAGGCGATCTCCTCGGGCTCCGTGACCCGCCATGCCTTGAGCGGGTCCAGGCCGTCGTCACGGTCGCGCTTGGCCAGCTCGGTGGCCTCGGGCTTGGTGGTCGAGCGGGACAGCCAGTCCGTGTCGAGCTTGGTGGAGTCGGTGTACGTGAGCTCCTCGGCGATCCGGCCGGCGAACGCCTCGCGGTCCTTGGCTATCTCGGCACCGGTGATGTCCTTGACCGCAACGGTGTCGCCCATGCCGCGGAAGTAGCGGGTGACGGACTTGGAGCGCGGGCTGTCGGGGCCCGGGGTGTCCTCGCCGGGGGTGGAGCCCTCGCCGTTGTCCGCGGCGGACTTCTCCGGGCCGGTGATCACCGTGGTCTGCTCGAAGCCGGCGAACTGCGAATACGTGCGCGTGGACTTCTTGGTGAACTCGGCGTCGGCGAATTTCCAGGCCGGGTTCTTGTACTCGTAGGAGGTCCGGGTCGTGAAGTTGCCGGCGATGTTGGGCAGTTCCTCGATGGATTCCACGACGTACTTGTGGAACCAGTCGATGTCCTCGACCTCGGAGTCCGGGCTCCAGAACGACGGGTAGCACAGCCGTTTGTTGGCCTTCAGTGCCGCCTTGTCGGCCTTACCCGGAAACGGACCGGTCAGGCAGTCGCCCTCGATCGGCTTGTAGTTGACGACGGTCTCGCCGCCGTACTCGTTGACGATACGCGCGATGCGCAGCCGGGAGAAGCCCGGACGCGACGGGTGGACCGCCTGGACGCGGTTGGGCATGTCCTCGGTGTTCGGCTCGAACCGCACCGAGTTGAGCGTGATGCTGTCGTCGGTGGAGCCCTTGCGGGCGTAGCCGGTGCGCTGGACGGACTCCAGCCACAGGGCGGTGTTCGCGCCGGTCTTCAGCTCGGCGAAGGACTGCTTGAGCTGGTACTCGTCGACGTCCTCGCGGACGGTGGTGTCGGTGCGCCGCTGGGCCTCGGTCTGGATCTTGTCGAGGCGCTTGCGGGTCCAGAAGGACGGGCCGGCGTTCCAGCACTTCTTCTTGGCTTCACAGCGCAGGTCGGCCGGGGTGTCGAACCAGGGCCGGTACTTGCCCGGGTCCTTGGACTTGAAATTGCCCTCGATGCAGGTGACGCCGCCCACGGCGTAGCAGCGCTCGGCGACGGTGAAGCCGACGCGGGCCGGGGCCGTGGCGGTGAAGATGCTGTCCTTGCGCTGGCCGTAGTAAATGTGCGACAGGTAGCCGTCGCGGTCGTAGACGACCGGGGCCTTGAAGTTGAAGTTCCGGGCGTAGTAGTTCTGGTCCTTGTTCCACCACAGCGACATGGCGTTGCCGTGGACGTCCTCGACGTAGTCGAGGCCCCAGCGCCAGCCCTGGGTGCACCAGGAGTTCTTCCAGTCGTCGGTGGTCGGACCCTTGTAGCAGTCCTCGCCCGGGTGGTTGCCGTAGACCGGGACCGTGAGCACCGAGTCGGTGGTCGGGTCGTCGTCCGCGGTGTTGTCCGGGGTGCCCTTGTCGGACCAGCCGGGCAGCTTGTTCAGACCGAAGTGGTACTTGGTGCCGTCCTTGGTGGTGACGACCCAGTACTCACCGTCCTTCGCCTTGTTGCCGGTGTCCTTGCCGGTGATCCGCTCGATCTTGGAGCCGTCGCCGTTGGCGGTGAACCACTGGCCGACGGGCTTGCCGTTGCTGCCGTTCGGGCCCTTCGTGGCGTCCCAGACCAGCTCGGTGGTCATGCCGCCGAGCGAGAGGGTCGCGTTGTCCGAGCCCCAGCACAGGTCCGCGGTGCGGTGCGTCTTGTTGTTCGCACCGTCCTTCTTGGAGTCCTCGCGGCAGTTGACGTACGTACGGGTGATGGAGCCCGCGTTGTAGTCCCAGCCGTCACCGATCCACGACGCCTGGTTGTTCGACGAGGAGGTCCGGCCGTCGACCGACTGGGAGGAGTACGCCAGGCTGACCTTCGGCATCAGGCCGCCGGCGGTCTCGGGGACCTGCACGTCGTACGAGTAGGTGAACGCACCCGACGAAGAACCCGCCGACCAGGCGCCGGACGACAGCAGCGGGGAGGCCGTGAAGTCGCCCTGCACCGAGGAGCCGGTGTCGAGCATGCCGAGCGCGGCGCCGCCGGTGGTGTTGGCGACGGGCCGCACCCCGGCCTCGTAGGACGCCTTGGTGGCCTGGCCGGCCGAGGCGAAGTCCTCGCCGAGCAGGCCGGCGACCGGGACCGTGCCGGTGACGAGGGTGCGGGTGCTCGCCTTCTTCGCGGCCTTCGACTTGGTCGGCGCGTCCTTCGCCGCGACGACCTTGACCGAGGAACTCAGCCGCTGGAAGTGGGCCTTGCCGTTCTTGACGTCCTTGTCCCCCTCGGACACGGACATCGTCGTGACACCCGCGTCGTCCGCGCAGTCACCCTCCGTCGGCGCGGAATACACGCACTCCGGCAGCAGCATCAGACCGAAACGGTGAGCCGCCTGCGGACCATACAGATCCGCGAAACCGGTCGTGTCGACCGTCAGCGTCACCTCGGCGGCCGGGTCGACCGTCGCCGGCGGGGTCACCTTCATGACCAGACCCGACACACCCGCGTCCTGCGACGCGGTCTGCGGAGCCAGCCCCACAGTCCAGTTGCCGGCGAGGGCCGAGGCATCGCCGGCCTCGGGCACACCGATGGCAATCGGCAGATTGTTCGTCTCATTCGTCACCGGCACCGTGGCACCAGGCAGGGTCGACGACTCGATCTTCGCGCTACCACTGCCGTCGACCCACGGAGTGATGTTCGCCGGCGTATAAGGCTCGATCGGAACCTCGGGCGCCAGCGCCAGCGTCTTCGGGGCCGTCTCGTCGCCGGGGAGTTCGGTGCTCTTGGGCAGCACCGGCAGCTCGACCTTGGAGAGGTCCTTCTCGCGGTTCATGCCGGGACCGGGGATGGCCAGCGCCTGACCGCCCAGGCTGGTCACGGTCAATGTCGAGGACAAAAGGAGGACGGTCGCCGTGCGGCTTCGCCGCCGGCGCCTTCGTTGTGACTCCGTCAGGGCTGGGCGTCCTCGCCCCAGCCATGACAGCGGACCTGAAGCACGCATACGCGTCGACTCCCACCCTGGCAATTCAGACAACGGACGAGGTGCGCAAACACCAAAAGGCACACGCCATTGCTCAGGCGCGTGCGTGCGCACTCTCTGTCATGGACGGACCACATTTCAAGGTCACCGGGAGGGCCCGGAAACAGGTCCCAGTGATCTCCGCCACGGTGCAAAGTGGATCATGGTGCCACAACTGACGCCTCATCAGAGGTTTGTGCATGATTCACCGGATGAAACTCAATAAGAATCCATAAAAGCCCTGAACCGGACACAATTAACACTCGGTCAAATCATTTCCATCGAAGAGTAACGAGTTTATAAACTCTTTACGCATGGACGCCGGTCCCCGGGTGTGCCATCGTGTGCGCGCCTTCCGCCTCGCGGCCTGCCGACGGGGCTGTCTGTGCTGTCCTCAATCCGATTGGTTCCCACGGGAGTAGACCGCCGTGACCGCGCCGCCCCGATATCTCAGCCCATTCGTGCGCACGCGCACGCGGCTGTCCCTGACCCTCGGCCTCGTCCTGGCCGCCCTGATCGCCGCACTGCTGCCCTGGTGGCAGCCGGGCGGCAGCACCCCACCCACCGCGTCCGGCGGCAACGCCGACGCCACCCGCGCCTCGACCGGCCCGCGCGACGAGGCCACCGCCGTGGCCCTCGCCGTTCGCTCCGGCAAGCAGGTCCTGATCGACACGGCCACCACGGCCACCTCGCTGACCTGGGCGCTGCCCGACGGCCAGCTGCGCACCCGGACCAACGCCACGCCGGTCCGGGCGAAGAACGCCGAGGGCCACTGGGCCGCGGTCGACAACACCCTCAAGCGGACACCGAAAGCCCCGCACGGCCTCGGCATCGCACCCGTCAACCCCGTCGTCCCGGTGCGCTTCGCGAGCGGCAGCGCCCATCCGGCGCGTGCCGACCGCTCGTTCACGCGCGCCGAGGCCCCGGGCGAGACGGTGCTCGCCGAGATCGACCTCGACGGCCACACGGTCGCGTACACCTGGCCGGGCGCGCTGCCCGAGCCGGTGCTCGACGGCCCGCGCGCCCTCTACTCCGAGGTGCTGCCGGGCGTCGACCTGCTGCTCGTCACCCGCGAGGAGGGCGGCCTGGCCCAGGTCCTCATCGTCAAGACCCCCGAGGCCGCGCGGCAGAAGGCGCTGAAGACCGTCACGTACGGGCTGCGCTCCGACACCGCCGTCTTCCGGCAGGACAAGACGGCCAGCCGGGTCCAGGTCCTCGACAAGGCCGGCGCGGGCGGCAAGGAGATCGGCACGATCCCGACGCCGTTCGCCTGGGACTCCAGCGGCCGTGACCCCGAGCTGCCCGAAGGCACCCCGAACCACACCTCGGTCGCCACCAGCGCCGACGTCCTGAAGCTCTCCGGCCTCACCGGCATCGAGCCGGGCGCCCAGTCCGCGCCGCTGCCGATCACCCTGGCCGGCGAGAACACCTCCTCCGCCCGGCTCGGCCTCGGTCTCGCCGCGACCGGCCTGGCCGACCGCGAGGGCGTGAGCTATCCGCTGTTCGTCGACCCGCCGCTCAACCCGGGCTGGGCCGCGTGGACGGTGGCCTACAGGCCGTACCCGACCACCAGCTTCTTCAACGGCACCAACTTCTCCAACGGCACCTCCGACGCCCGCGTCGGCTACGAGAAGGACACCGGCGGCCTCGCCCGCTCGTTCTGGCGGATGGGCTGGGACAGCTCGATCAAGGGCGCCACGGTCTCCGAGGCGACCTTCAAGGTTCTCAACAACCACTCGTGGTCCTGCGACAAGCGTCAGTTCGAGTTCTGGCTCACCGGCGGGATCTCGTCCGCCACCACGTGGAAGGCCCAGCCGAGCTGGGCGTCGGTGATCGAGAAGAAGTCCTTCGCGCACGGCTGGTCGGCGTCCCTGTGCCCGGACGAGTACGAGCCCTTCGACTTCACGTCCACCGCCCAGACCGCGGCCGACAAGGGCTGGGCGAACATCACTGTGGGCATGCAGGCCACGACCGAGACGGACACCCAGACCTGGCGCAAGTTCAAGGCGACCTCGGCGCAGATCGAGTCCACCTACAACCGCAAGCCGTCCGAGCCCACCGCCGGCACCTCCAGCCCCGGTGGTGCCTGCACGCCCGGCCCCGGCGCCGGTGTGACGATCGGCAAGACCAACATCACCCTGTCGGCGACCGCCAAGGACGCCGACAGCAACCTGAAGTCGCTGCGCTTCCGCATCTGGAAATCCGGCGGCACCGTGCCGGCCGGCACCTTCGTGACCACCAACTCCAGCGGTGCGGCCTCGCTGACCATCCCGGTCACCGACCCTCTGCTGAAGGACATCACCACCAACACCACGCTCTCCTGGGACGTGATGGCCCGCGACGCGGTCGGCGCGGACTCCACCAACTACCCGCCGGGCACCGAGCCGTGCCGCATCACGGTCGACCCGAGCGGCCCGTCCCAGCCCATCGTCACCAGTAACGTGTTCCTGCGCGCCACCTCGGACGGCGCGACCTGGGCGACGGTGAACTTCGGCGGCACCGGTCCGATCACCTTCGAGTCGCCGGGCGCCACGAAGTTCACGTACGCGTGGGGCGGGGTAAGCCCCATCACCGTCACCGCCAACGCCAGCGGCGTGGCCACCGTGACGGCCCTCAAGCCGCTGAACGCAGGCCCGAACACCCTCCAGGTGTACGCCTACGACAGCGTCGGCAACGCGAGCGCGCGCACCGACTACACGACATACGTCCCGCCGAAGGAGATCGCCGACAGCCCGGGTGACACCGGCGGCGACGGCATCCCCGACCTGCTCGTCATCGACGCCGCAGGCACCCTGCGCACCTATCCGGGCCAGGAAGGCGGCGAGCTGTACGGCCAGCTGGCCTCGTCGTACAAGATCGGGTCCGACGGCAAAACGGTACTGAACCCACCGGGCCACTGGTACGACCCGGCGTCCAAAAAGGCGGCGCTCATCGCGCACTACCAGGACACCTACCCGGGCGACGGGACGACGGACCTCTTCGCGGTCACCCCGGACGGCGGGTTCTGGCTCTACCCGGGCGACGGCTACGGCTCGTTCAACGTGGACCAGCGGATGAAGGTCCGGCTGCCCTCGAACGCACCGGCCCCGTCCACCTGGACCCAGCTCAAGGCCGTCGGCGACATCACGGGCGACAAGCACCCCGACCTCGCCCTGCGCGCCGGCACCGCCTTCTGGGTGCTCTCGGGCTACTCCGGCGGCACCTTCCAGAGCGCCACGCTGATGGAGGGCACCGCCTGGGGCACCGGGCGTGACATCGTCAACCTCGCGGACATGAACAAGGACAACGTGCCCGACCTGCTCTGGCGCAACGTCGACAACGGCAACATGTACGTCCGCCACGGCAAGCCCGGTGCGGTGGCCGGCAGCGTCGACCTGGACTCACTGAAGGTGGCCGTGAACTCGGCCGACGGAGTCGACGTCCCGTTCGGCACCGGCTGGACCAAGGCCACCATCGACCAGGTGATCGGCATCCCGGACATCAACAAGGACGGGATCCCGGACTTCTGGGCCCGCTTCGTGGCCGACGGGCACATGAGCATCTACCTCCCGTCGACCACCAACACCAACCCGGCGGCGAAGACCGTCATCGGCTCGGGCTGGATGGTGATGCTGGGCTTCGGATAGTCCCCTCCGGCAGGAGGAGAGGGGGTGGGCCCCCGGTGCCGTGCGACGGCACCGGGGGCCCACCCCTTTCCGCCAGGGCACCGTCTACAGGGCCTCGCCCTCCGCGACGGCCTGCCGCACCTCCGCGACCCGCGCCCGCTCCTCGTGCGCGAACCGCTCGCGGTCCAGGGCCTCGGCGACGGTTAGCCCCCTGCTGCCGCTCGCAGCCGCCCGCGGCAGGGATGTGTCAGTACCGTGACAGTCGGCCCGTCTCAGCTGCGGCCCGGGCGGGGAAGCCAGCCCGGCAGCTCTTCCGTCTGCGCCGACCAGTCGGCCGGCGGTGCGCCCGTCCTGCCCGCCGCGACGACCCCACCGACGATCGCGCAGGTCGTGTCCACGTCCCCACCGGCCTGAGCGGTCACCCAGAACGCCTTCTCGAAGTCGCCGAGGCTCCGCGCCGCAGACCAGAGAGCGAACGGCACCGTGTCATGTGCACTGGTACGGCGGCCGTTGCCCAGGACCGCGGCCACGGTCCCGGCATCGCCGTAGTCGAGCATGTCGCGGGCCCGGCGGAGCCCGGCGCCCACCGCGCTGCGCGGTACGAGCGCGACCACGCCGTCAAGGAGGTCCTCAGGCGTCGGTGGCCCGCCGGGCGCGGCTGCGAGCGAGGCGGCCGCCGCCACGGCCATCGCACCCACGACGGCTTCCCGGTGCTGATGCGTGGTGTACGAGGAGATCTCGGCCTGGTGCGTGGCCTGCTCGGGGTCGTCCGCGTACCAGGCGCCGAGGGGTGCGATGCGCATCGCTGAACCGTTGCCCCAGGAGCCCTGACCGTTGAAAAGCGCCGACGCCAGCTCGCGCCAGTCGCCGCCCTCCCGGATCAGTCGGAGCATCCGGTTCACGGCGGGGCCGTATCCCCGGTCGAAGTCGTGATGGTCGGCGAAGGAGTGGGCGAGCGCGTCCTGGTCGATACGGTCGTGCCCGACGAGCACGGCCAGGACCGAGCAGGCCATCTCCGTGTCATCGGTCCATTGCCAGGGTCCGGGCGGCAATGTGCGCTGTTTCAGGAGCGGATAGTTGACGGGCACAAAGAACTGGGATCCCAGGGCGTCTCCCACGGCCAGCCCGCGCAGGCTGGCCAGGGCGCGCTCGAAGCGTGAGGCGGTAGCGGAGTCAGCGGTCATCGCCCTTCCACTCTATCCGGTGATGCCGTAGGGCTCAGGGGTGCGCCACCGCTCGAACGGCCGGTCAAGGGTGTAACGCCCGTCCTCGCCGAGTATCAGCGTCCGCTTCTCCCCGTTGCCGGGATTGGACAGTGACTCGAATTCGGCCACCGTCCAGTGGAACCAGCGCATGCAGAACAACCGCATCGTCAGTCCATGGGTGACCAGCAGAACGTTGGGCGGATGGTCGGGGGCTTCGAAGCTCCGGTGCAGACTCTCCAGAAATGCTCCGACCCGATCGTACACATCGGCGCCGGACTCCCCCTGCGCGAAGCGGTAGAAGAAGTGCCCATAGGCATCCCGGTACGCCTTCTGCAGTCTTACGTCCTCGCGGTCCTGCCAGTTTCCCCAGTCCTGTTCACGCAGCCGTGGCTCCTCCCGCACCCGCACCCGCTCCAGGTCGAGGCCGAAGGCCCTGAAGGTCTCGTGCGTGCGGCGGTAGGGCGAGACGTACACGCTGACCCGCTCCCTGCCGAAGAGTTCGCGCAGCTGGGTCCCCGTCTCCCTGGCCTGCCGCAAACCCGTCGCGGTGAGCCGCAATGCATGGTCGGGCTCACGCTCGTACACCGTGTCATCGACATTGCCCTCGGACTCGCCGTGCCGGACGAGGACAATGCGCTGCGGTCGTGCCATGTACAGACCCTAGATCGGTTCCAGGTCATTCGAGCAGCTGTCCGGACAGCCTTCCGCTGTATGCCGCCGGTGAAACGGCGCCGCAGAGCCGGTCGTGGGAGACGCCCAGCACCCCGGCCGCGGCTCCAGGGCTTTTCTTCAGCTCCCGCACCGGCCCGAGCACCACGTGGTTCACCGGCTCGTCGAGCGGCAGATCCGCGGGCCGGGCCGGCAGACGAGCGAGCGCGAGCCGCCTGCGCCGCCCCACGGAGAGCGATCCGCCGGGTACCCACAGGTCCTGGGCACGGAACAGCCCGTTGCCGGAGACATCGCCGACCGGCATGCCAAAGCAGCCCAGGCTGCCGCCCCGGCACGCCGCTCAGCACCCGCCGCACCGCGACAGGACCTGGCTGATCGCGAGCGCAAGGGCCCGGGTGCCGCCGGCTCAGACCGTCCAGGAGGGCTCGAGTTGCACGACGTCCCCCGCCAGAGCCGCCACGTCGTCCTCGGTCTGTGCCCGTTGCGAAAGCCGTTCGACGCTCCCCGGCCGGTACTTGCCTCGCTCAGCGCTCGACTGCCACATCGACAACACGAGGAACTCGTGCCCCGGCGCTTCACCGAACACACCGCGCAGCATTCCGGGCGATCCGGCCATCGCCGGATTCCACACCCGCTGCTGCATCAGCGCGAAATGCTCCACGCGGTCCTCATGCACGGTGCTGTGTGCCACTCTGACCACGTCCGCATCAGTGAAATGCGGCTCGAAGCCGGTCTTCACGTCGAAGCGGTACTCGAACAGTTTGACCTGAATGTCGCTGTACGTTCCGGACTGCGCCGCAGCCAACTGGTCATGCGCACGCGCCATGAAGGAGTCGTAGAAAACCCGGTTCTCCCAGAACGCGAACACATGGGCAACCTCCGGTCGCCCCCGACTCCATCCGCCCCCCTGTCCCCTGAACCCCGGCTCACCGAGCAGCCCCGCCCACTTTCGCTGCCCCCGCTCGAAACCACGACGATCCGTCACGGTGCAGCGAATCCACTTGACCAGCACCGAGCTATCGTACGGCGCCGAACGTGGCGCGGGTCACGCTCTGCCGGAGTGCGCCCGAACCGGCCAACCCGGACCGGAGAATGATCTCCATGACGGCATTCCGCACCAACCCTCTGTTCGCGCGTCTCGAATCGGCCGAGCGCGTCCTCGTGGCCGGGGCGGGTGGCGGCTTCGACATCTACGCGGGCCTGCCGGTGGCGCTCTCCCTGCTCCATCAGGGCAAGGACGTCCGGCTGGCCAATCTGTCGTTCAGCGCGCTCGAAGGACTCCCCCTCGATGCGTGGCTGGCGCCGGACGTGGCCGTGATCACCCCCCAAACGGCCCTCCACCAGGCGTACTTCCCGGAACGCACCCTCGCCCAGTGGCTCGATCTGCACCACTATCCGAGCACCGTGCACGCCTTCACCCGGGTGGGAGTGCAGCCGCTGCGCGCGGCCTACCGGGCGCTGATCGAGCGGTACGACATCGATGCGGTCGTCCTCGTCGACGGCGGTACGGACATCCTGATGCGCGGCGACGAAACCGGTCTCGGCACCCCGGAGGAGGACCTGACCAGCGTCGCCGCCCTCGCCGGTATCGACGTACCGGAGCGCCTGGTCGTCTCCGTCGGCTTCGGAGTCGACGCATACCACGGGGTGAGTCATGGACTCGTCCTGGAGAACATGGCCGCCCTGGAACGCGACGGCGCCTGCCTCGGCGCTTTCTCCGTCTCCCGTACGACGCGCGAGGGCGCCCTCTTCGTCGACGCGGTGGCACACGCCCAGGAGCACACGCCCGAACACCCGAGCATCGTCAACGGATCGATCGCCGCCGCGGTCCAGGGCGCTTTCGGGGACGTCCAGTTCACGTCACGCACCCGTGGCAGCGAGCTGTTCATCAACCCGCTGATGACACTCTGCTTCACCTTCGAGCTGGATGGGCTGGCCCGCAACTGTCTCTCTCGACGGCATCGAGAACACCCACCTGATGCGGCAGGTCAGCAGCGCGATCGAGCTCTTCCGCGAAGAGATCAGCCAGCGTCCACCGCGCCGCATCCCGCACTGAACGGCGCCGGGAACAACAATGGCCCGATTCCGCCGCCCGCGCCCAAGCCAGTTGGCTCCAGGGAGAGTTACGGACATGATCGGATGGTACGACCGGTCCGACGGCCCAGCGACAAGGAGGGAAGCCCGATGAGCACCCCCAACAAGGACATCGAAAAGGTCGAAGTCAGGCTCAAGTGGGACCCGAGTCCGCCGGGTGCGCCCGCTCACGACCTCGACATCATCGCGGCGACCTACCCGGCGGACGAACCGTCCGGCAGCCCCTCGTATCTCGTGCACTTCGACAGCCGCTCGCCGGACGGCACCATCACGCTGAACCGCGACAGCAGGACCGGCCAGGGTCTCGGTTTCGACGAGGTGATGACTCTGGAACTGGAGCGGCTGTCGCCCGCGTACACCCGGGTCGTGGTCGGAGTGGTCATTCAGCAGCGCGACGGCCGGAAGACGTTCGGCGACATAGCCAATACCGGCGTGCAGATTCGCGAGGGCTACACGAACCTGGCGGAGGACGACTTCTCCGGGGTCGCCACCGCCACCGCGGCGACCGTGGCCGAGTTCGTCCGGAACGGATCGGGCGTCTGGACGTTCCACGGAACGGTCCGGGGCTTCGACGGCGACCCCGGTTCGTACGCCGCGATCATGGGAAACCACAAGCCGGGCACCTGACACCTTGAGCCCCGGCAGGACAGACGCCGAGGGCGGCGGAGTCGAGAGACCGACTCCACCGCCCTGACCGGTGCTTCATGCCCCTACGGGGCTCTGGATCAGCTGCAGCCGCTGGTCGAGCCGCAGCCCTCGCAGATGTAGCAGGACCCGGCGCGCTGCATCTTCGTACCGCAGGAGAAGCAGAGCGGCGCGTCCGCGCTGATGCCCAGCTGCATCTCGACGAGCTCCGCCGAGGTGTGTGCCGTCCTCGGAGCGGGCATCTCCGCCTCCTGTGGAGCGGCCACCGCCTTCAGCGGCTCCGTCCGGAGCGGGGCGGACTGGGCCAGGCCCTCGACATCCAGCTCGTCGTCCTCGAGAGACGGCTCGTACGAACCGGTGTCGAGGTGACGCTGACGCTCCTCGGCCGAGTGGATTCCGAGTGCCGAGCGGGTCTCGAAGGGCAGGAAGTCCAGCGCCAGGCGGCGGAAGATGTAGTCGACGATCGACTGCGCCATCCGCACATCCGGGTCGTCCGTCATGCCGGCCGGCTCGAAGCGCATGTTGGTGAACTTCGAGACGTACGTCTCCAGCGGGACGCCGTACTGCAGACCGACCGAGACGGCGATGGAGAAAGCGTCCATCATGCCGGCGAGGGTGGAACCCTGCTTGGACATCTTCAGGAAGACCTCACCGAGACCGTCGTCCGGGTAGGAATTGGCGGTCATGTAGCCCTCGGCGCCGCCCACCGTGAAGGAGGTGGTGATGCCGGGACGGCCCTTGGGGAGACGCTTGCGGACCGGGCGGTACTCGACGACCTTCTCGACCGCGGTACGGATGGTCGCCTCGGCCTTGGCCGTGGCTGCGTCCGCTGCGGACTTTCCCTTCTCCTTGGTCTTCGCGGAGAGGGGCTGGCCGACCTTGCAGTTGTCGCGATAGATGGCGAGCGCCTTGACGCCCATCTTCCACGCCTCGAAGTAGACCTCCTCGACGTCCTCGACGGTGGCCGTCTCCGGCAGGTTCACCGTCTTGGAGAGCGCGCCGGAGATCCACGGCTGGATGGCCGCCATCATGCGCACGTGGCCCATCGCGGAGATGGAACGCTCGCCCATCGCGCAGTCGAAGACCTCGTAGTGCTCGGCCTTCAGACCGGGGGCGTCGATCACATTGCCGTGCTCGGCGATGTGGGCGACGATCGCCTCGATCTGCTCCTCCTGGTAGCCCAGGCGGCGCAGAGCCTGCGGAACGGTGCCGTTGACGATCTGCATCGAGCCGCCGCCGACCAGCTTCTTGAACTTGACCAGGGCGAGGTCGGGCTCGAGGCCGGTGGTGTCGCAGGACATCGCGAGACCGATGGTGCCGGTGGGCGCGATGACCGAGGCCTGAGCGTTGCGGAAACCGTTCTTCGCGCCGAGGCGGATGACGTCCTGCCAGGCCTCTGTGGCGGCGGCCCAGATCGGGTTGTCCAGGTCGTCCATGTGGACGGCCGCGGCGTTGGCGTCGGCGTGCTGCTTCATGACGCGCTGGTGCGGCTCGGCGTTGCGGGCATAGCCGTCGTACGGGCCGACGACCGCGGCGAGCTCGGCGGAACGCTTGTACGAGGTGCCGGTCATCAGCGAGGTGATGGCCCCGGCGAGGGCGCGGCCGCCGTCGCTGTCGTACGCGTGGCCGGTCGCCATCAGCAGGGCGCCGAGGTTCGCGTAGCCGATACCCAGCTGACGGAAGGCGCGGGTGTTCTCGCCGATCTTCTGGGTCGGGAAGTCGGCGAAGCAGATGGAGATGTCCATCGCGGTGATGACGAGCTCGACGACCTTGGCGAAGCGCTCGGACTCGAAGGACTGGTTGCCCTTGCCGTCGTCCTTGAGGAACTTCATGAGGTTCAGCGAGGCCAGGTTGCACGACGTGTTGTCCAGGTGCATGTACTCGCTGCACGGGTTCGAGCCGTTGATCCGGCCGGACTCGGGGCAGGTGTGCCACTGGTTGATCGTGTCGTCGTACTGGATACCCGGGTCGGCGCAGGCCCAGGCGGCCTCGGCCATCTTGCGGAAGAGGGACTTGGCCTCGACCTCTTCGATGACGTCACCGGTCATCCGGGCGCGCAGCCCGAACTTCCCGCCGGACTCGACGGCCTTCATGAACTCGTCGTTCACGCGGACCGAGTTGTTGGCGTTCTGGTACTGGACGGACGTGATGTCGTCGCCGCCCAGGTCCATGTCGAAGCCCGCGTCGCGCAGGGCGCGGATCTTCTCCTCCTCCTTGACCTTGGTCTCGATGAAGTTCTCGATGTCGGGGTGGTCGACATCGAGAATGACCATCTTGGCCGCACGGCGGGTGGCGCCACCGGACTTGATCGTTCCGGCGGACGCGTCGGCGCCCCGCATGAAGGAGACAGGACCGGAGGCGTTGCCACCGGAGGACAGCAGCTCCTTGGAGGAGCGGATACGGGAGAGGTTCAGGCCGGCACCGGAGCCGCCCTTGAAGATCATGCCCTCTTCCTTGTACCAGTCGAGGATCGACTCCATGGAGTCGTCGACGGCCAGGATGAAGCAGGCGGAGACCTGCTGCGGCTGGGGCGTGCCGACGTTGAACCAGACCGGCGAGTTGAAGCTGAAGATCTGGTGCAGGAGGGCGTACGCCAGCTCGTGCTCGAAGATCTCGGCGTCGGCCGGGGAGGCGAAGTAGTTGTAGTCCTCGCCCGCCTTCCGGTACGTCTTCACGATCCGGTCGATGAGCTGTCGCAGACCGGTCTCGCGCTGCGGCGTGCCCACAGCGCCGCGGAAGTACTTGCTGGTGACGATGTTGACCGCGTTCACCGACCAGAAGTCGGGGAACTCGACGCCACGCTGCTCGAAGTTGATCGAGCCGTCGCGCCAGTTGGTCATGACGACGTCACGGCGCTCCCACGCCACCTCGTCGTACGGATGCACGCCGGGGGTGGTGTGGATGCGCTCGATACGCAGGCCCTGCTTCGTCGCAGTCGACTTGGATCCCTTGGCTCGGGAACCTCGTGCCGGGCCGCTCGCCGTCTCTGTCATGCCGCCTCCCATATGTGGGCAAAAACGCCCTGAAGTGCCCAGAACTTCCCGGGGCACAGTGTGTGTCTGATGCTTCGGATGCCGCGCACAGCGCCCGGAGCAGGTTCCTGCAGCCGCCCTGCCGCTGATCTCACAGCCCTGTGCCGATCAGCCGGTGTCACTCAGTCGGCGGCGACGGCGGGAACGGGAACCTCGAGAGTCCCGCCGGTCCCGCATCCCTCCGCGGGAGACCGTCGCTCGCGGAGTTCCACGATCGCGGCCTCGAAGTCTTCAAGTGTGTCGAACGCCCGGTACACGGACGCGAAGCGCAGGTACGCGACAAGGTCGAGTTCCTGCAGGGGGCCAAGAATGGCCAGACCCACGTCGTGGGTGGTCAGCTCGGCGCTTCCGGTGGCGCGCACCGCCTCCTCGACCCGCTGCCCGAGCTTGGCGAGGGCGTCCTCGGTGACCGGCCGCCCCTGGCACGCCTTGCGCACGCCGGAGATGACCTTGGTGCGACTGAAGGGCTCGGTCACCCCGCTGCGCTTCACCACCATCAGCGAGCAGGTCTCCACCGTGGTGAAACGGCGGGAGCAGTCGGGGCACTGGCGGCGCCGGCGGATCGACGTGCCGTCGTCGGTGGTGCGACTGTCGACGACCCGGCTGTCGGGGTGCCTGCAGAAGGGGCAGTGCATGGCTCCGAACCCTCCTTCACGGCACGACTGAATAGCCTCATCAGGCCCTGCTGGGGACCTTCGAAGCAGCCACAAGCATAGGCGATGGCCACGGTCGGATCGACCGGAGACCACAACTTCTGGGTGGCTGGAACAATCCAACCACTAGATCTTGGGTTTGGTTGCGCATTTGGCCCTAGCGCGTGTCACGCATCCCGGGCGGCCCGCAGGCAACGTGCGGCCGCCCACGAGGTTACGGGACACTCCCGGCCGCACGGATCGCGGGGCACCCGACGTCCGGCCCGAACGGCCGCTGGAAGACGACCCCGCGTGGCAGCGGCGCGGCCGCGAAGGCTACCGTAATGCTCCGAATTGCCGGTCGCGCCGGAACGCCGCAAAGCGACCCGGACCTGGGCCGGAACACCGCCGGAAACCCACCCGAACTTCGCTCATACACCCAGCAGTGAACAGGGCACAGACTTTTATTCGTTTTTCACTCGAACGTGTGTTTGGCGCAACCTTTCGAAAGCTACTACCGTTGTCCAGCTAGGGAGACCATTCGAGAGGGGCCGACGTGACCACCACCGCAGACAGTGCCACCATCACTGCCCAGGACCGCTCCCAGAGCCGACTCCAGCCGGTGCATGCCATGAATGACTCAGTCACGAACACGGAGGGGCCAGAGCCAGCACGACCGGCACGCTCGCTCCCCGGCCGACCTCCAGGCATCCGAGCGGACAGCTCGGGGCTCACGGACCGCCAACGGCGCGTGATCGAGGTCATCCGGGATTCCGTGCAACGCCGGGGATACCCGCCATCGATGCGGGAGATCGGTCAGGCGGTGGGCCTGTCCAGCACGTCCTCCGTCGCCCATCAGTTGATGGCCCTGGAGCGCAAGGGCTTCCTGCGCCGCGACCCGCACCGTCCCCGGGCGTACGAGGTCCGTGGTTCGGATCAGCCCAGTACTCAGCCGACCGATACGACCGGCAAGCCCGCGGCATCGTACGTGCCGCTCGTCGGGCGGATCGCAGCCGGTGGCCCGATCCTCGCCGAGGAATCGGTCGAGGACGTCTTTCCGCTCCCCCGCCAGCTGGTCGGGGACGGCGAGCTGTTCGTTCTGAAGGTCGTCGGCGACTCGATGATCGAGGCGGCGATCTGTGACGGCGACTGGGTCACCGTCCGCCGTCAGCCCGTAGCGGAGAACGGCGACATCGTGGCCGCGATGCTGGACGGCGAGGCCACCGTCAAGCGCTTCAAGCGGGAGGACGGCCATGTATGGCTGCTCCCGCACAACTCCGCGTACCAGCCGATCCCTGGCGACGAGGCCACCATCCTCGGCAAGGTCGTGGCGGTGCTGCGGCGGGTGTGAAGAGACACCTGTTCCTGCAGGACCCCGGGATCCGCTGCGCCGGTCCCGGGGTCCTGTCCGTGCGGCTGACGCCGCCGACCGCTCAAAGATGAGCAGAAGCCCCGGGCGGGCTTCCGGATCACCGCCCGTCGGCCTTGGCGGCAGCGTCGATCGCCGCGAGTGAGCGGCGGGCCTGGTTGCGGTCCGTCGTGTACCAGAAGTCGGGAAGCGAGGCCCGGAGATAGCTGCCGTACCGGGCATTGGCCAGCCTCGGGTCGAGCACCGCGACCACACCCTTGTCGCCCGTGGCTCTGACCAGACGACCGGCGCCCTGGGCCATCAGCAGTGCGGCATGGGTCGCCGCGACAGCCATGAACCCGTTGCCCCCCGCCTCCTCGACGGCCTTCTGGCGCGCGCTCATCAGCGGGTCGTCGGGACGCGGGAACGGGATCCTGTCCATGATCACCAACTGACAGCTCGCTCCCGGGACATCGACGCCCTGCCAGAGCGAAAGTGTGCCGAAGAGGCAGGTCTCGGGGTCGGCCGCGAAGTTCTTGATCAGCTCACCCAGCGTCTCCTCGCCCTGCAGCAGGATCGGCTTGTCGAGCCGGCCACGCAGTTCCTCCGCGGCGGCCTGGGCTGCCCTCATGGAGGAGAAAAGCCCGAGCGTGCGCCCGCCGGCGGCCTCCACCAATTCGGCAAGCTCGTCCAGCATGTCGGTGCGCGAACCCTCCCGGCCGGGCGTGGCCAGGTGCTTGGCGACGTACAGGATGCCCTGCTTCGGGTAATCGAAGGGCGAGCCGACGTCGAGCCCCTTCCACTGCGGGATGTCATCGCCCTCGGTGCCCTCGGGAGCCAGGCCCAGGGACGCGCCCACACCGTTGAAGTCTCCGCCGAGCTTGAGTGTGGCGGAGGTGAGGACGACGGAACGGTCCGCGAAGAGCTTCTCGCGCAGGAGGCCGGAGACGGAGAGCGGGGCGACGCGCACAGACGCGCCGAAGCGGTCATGGCGCTCGTACCAGACGACGTCGTACTCGGACCCCTGGGTGATGCGCTCGGCGACGCCGTGAATCGTCTCCACGGAGGCCATCGCCTGCTTGCGGACGGCATCCTCGTCCTGGACGGACTTGTCCCGGGTGGACCCCAGGGCCGTGATCACGGTGCGAGCAGCGTCGCGGAGCGCCATCAGCGCGTAGCCGAGGTCCTCCGGGACCTCTTCCAGGCGGCCGGGGAGCGCCAGCTCCATCACCCGCTCGAAGCCCTCCGCCGCGGTCTGGAGGGCATCGGCGGCCTTCTCGTTGACCAGCTTCGCCGCGCGGCGCACGGCCCGGTTCACCTGCCCGGGGGTGAGTTCTCCGGTGGCCACTCCGGTGACCCTGGAAACCAGCTCGTGGGCCTCGTCCACGATCAGCACTTCATGCTGCGGGAGCACCGGGGCCCCCTCGATCGCGTCGATGGCGAGGAGCGCGTGGTTGGTGACGACGACATCGGCGAGCTTGGCGCGCTCGCGGGCCATCTCCGCGAAGCACTCCGCGCCGTACGCGCACTTGCTGGCACCCAGGCACTCCCGGGAGGAGACGGAGACCTGCGCCCAGGCCCGGTCGGAAACGCCGGGGGTGAGGTCGTCGCGGTCTCCGGTCTCGGTCTCGTCCGACCAGTCCCGCAGCCGGAGCAGATCCTGGCCGAGTTTGCTCGACGGCGCCGCGGCCTCGAACTGGTCGAAGAGACCCTCTTCCTCTTCCTGCGGGACACCTTCGTGGAGCCGGTGCAGACAGAGATAGTTCGAGCGCCCCTTGAGCATCGCGAACTGGGGTCTACGGCGCAGCAGCGGATGCAGGGCGTCGACCGTACGCGGAAGGTCGCGCTCCACGAGCTGGCGCTGCAGCGCCAGGGTGGCCGTGGCGACCACGACGCGCTCCCCGTGCGCCAGCGCGGGCACCAGGTAACCGAGAGACTTGCCCGTGCCGGTACCGGCCTGGACCAGCAGATGGGAATTGTCGTCGACAGCCTCGGCAACGGCCTCGGCCATGGAGGCCTGACCAGGCCGTTCCATACCGCCGACGGCGGTCACGGCGGCGTGCAGGAGCTCGGGGAGGGATGGCTTTGTCATAGCGTGACCAGCCTACGGTGCACCACTGACACGGGGATCACTCCAGGACTCATGCGGAGGGGTGGAGTGGGTTGGGAACCGTGCCGTGGACGGCGGCGTGGGGGCGCTCGGGCCGGTCGCGGTAGCCGTCGCGATACAGGCGGTTGCGGTTGAGACAGAGGCGTTCGATGCGCGGCGTCAGCATGTCGAACATCTCGAAGCGGTCCTTGAGCTCGGGAAAGCGGGCGTGGTGGCGCAGGATCTCAGCTCGGACGAGTGACCAGAATTCGTCCTCCGGGACAGCCAGCTGCTCCTCGCACAGCCTGGACAGGAATCGGAAGACACCGACGAAGAGCCCTGAGTGGATGAACTGGGTGAGGAAGCCGGGCTCCTCGGTGAGAAGGATGCTGCGTACGTCGTCCGGCATGGTCGCGTGCTCCGGCAGCGGCCGGGCGCTGATGTTCACATCGTCGACGAAGTCCTTGATCGCCAGCCGCACGGGGACATCCTGGCCGTCGAAGACCACGATGGCGTTCTCGCCGTGTGGGGAGAAGACCGTGCCGTACTGGTAGAGGAAGTGCAGCAGCGGCGGGAGCAGTGCGGCGAAGAGCCGGGTCAGCCAGGCGGAGGGGGTCAGACCCGAGCGGGCGATGAGCTCGGCCGTGAAGGCGCGGCCGTGCGGATCCGTGTGGAGCAGCGACGCAAGGGTGCGGGCGCGCTCGCCGGGCGCGAGCCGGGGGTGGAGCGGTTCTCGCCAGATCGCGCCGAGGATTTCCTTGAACTGGTACGGGGTCTCGGGGAGATGGTCGTAGAGCGGATGCTCGACTGTTACGGAGGCCACCTCTCCGAGCAGGATGACCCCACAGGTGTCACGCAGAAAGGGGTCGCGGTCGCGCAGGCCCTGGACCCAGGTGGTGACGGCGGGTGCCGCGAGGGTGCGCTCGGTCGGGAGACCCCGCCAGACCAGCGTGTTGAGGATCGACAGCGGCAGTTTGACGGTGTGCCGGTCGGGGTGTCCGAGGTTGGCGAAGGTACGGATGGACTGCTGCGGCAACCGTAGGTCTTCGTCGGTGTGCAGCGGAACGATGTCACCGTCGGCGATGGCCGGGGCGAACAGCGGAACGATCCATTCGTCCCACTGCCAGGGGTGCACGGGAAGAAAGAGGTAGGAGTCCGGGTCGAGGCCGCGGGCGCGGAGCTCGGCGGTGAATGATGCGTGGACTGAGGCGCCGAGTTCCTGCGCGTACAGCTGCCCGGGAGTGGCGAGGCGGGTCACACCTCGGTAGCCGGCGATCCGGGTGCTCACGGCGATCCACGGCAGCCTGACCGGTCTGCGGGCCTCGGGCGTGAAGCGGGCGGCGTCTGCGGCGGAGAATCCGAGGCGCCCCTTGTTGGCGACGAGCCACGGATGGCCGGTCTGGTGTCCCTCGAGCTCGGCGTAGTCGAGTTCGGCCAGCCGCGCGGCGGTGAACGCGGTGTGGTCCAGCCGGGCGTCGGCGGCGAGTGTAGTGGTGATCTCACGGATCAGGTGGCCGAGAGTGGCGCCGTCGAGTTCGAGGAGACGATGGGCGCGGGCAAGGAACTGCAGCGGATCACGGAACGGGATGGTCCCGGTGCTCTCGTCCTGACCGGTACCCGCGAGCGCGTTCCGGTCGCTGACCCGCATCGAGTCGGTGGCGACGTGCCAGCCGCCGTAGACGCCCCGTCCGGCACGGAAGTTCAGGGTTTCGCCGTCGTCCAGCGCAAGGGTGTAGGTGTCGCTCCCGGCGGCCCTGGGAACCGGGGCGACGACTTCCTCGTAGGCGAACTCTCCGAGCATTTTCGCGAGCAGGCGGGCGGCAGCCCGTTCCCAGACCGTCCGGTTCAGTTCTGGAGTGCTGAGCAGCGCGGGAGACTCCGCTGATTCATGGCTCGCAGGATTGTTCGGCACGGGGACTCCTCGGGACGGAACCGATGGGCTTCGAGCGGTGTAAGTAATGCAACAGATCGTTCACAGCTGGGCACGGTGAGCTCGGTCGCGGACCATCAGGGCGGCTCGCTTGTCGGCGAGTTCGACTTCCGCGGAGAACCGGAAGCCGGCGCTCAGGAAGGCGGAGACGGAGGGAGTGTTGCGCAAGTCGGGTTCCGCCACGACGCGTGCGCAGAGAGGACGGTTGTCGAGTACGAGGTCGGAGACGGCCCGGAGCAGGGTGGTGCCGACGCCGCGCCCGCGGTTGTTCACACCGCCGATGAGGAGGTGGATTCCGGTGTCATGCGGTCGGGCGGGATAGTGGCGCGCCAATGGGTCGAGGTCCGCACGGTAGATCTCCCAGTAGCTCATGGGAATGCCGGAGAGCACGCCCAGGCAGGGGACGCTGCGTCCGTCACCGTCGAGCTGCGGGCGTAGATGGGTGGCGGTGACGGCTTCGTCCCCTGCGAGTTCCCAGAAGGTGGCGACCGCGGGGTCGTTCATCCAACGACTGATCACGGCCAGGTCGCGGTCCAGTCGCACCGGGACGAGTTGGAACACGCCGGCGGTCGTGGTGACCGGTCGCCATTCGGCCGGGTTGTCGAGCAGGTCGGAGGTGGCGGACGGGGCGGTGGCCGGTGTTGATGCCGGTGTGTCTTCCCCGAACAGCGCGAGGAGCTCGTCGGAGAGCTTCAGGTCCAGGGTGTCCTCGATGCCCGAACCAGCCTGTGGGGCGCGGCCCGTTCCTGCATCGGCGTGCGCATCGTCGGGAGGCACGGTGACGCTCTCCTCTCAGCGGTTCAGTGGTTCAGGCGGTGGTCATGTTCCTTCAGGCGTACAGGGGGTTGGCGATGGTGACATAGACGGACTGAGTGTCGACGGGGCCGACGAGTTCGTCGAGACCGTGGAGCCGGGTCAGCATGTTGGCCTTGCACCGCAGGTGCGGGTTCTGCAGCAGTTGCGCGGGAAGCGGGGAGCCGAGGTCGATGACCCCGCCGAGGAACCGGCGGAGGCCGGCGATGAGCACTCGTTCGTCGGCGAGATGCTCGGCGCCGAAGGCCCCGATCAGACCGAAGATGTTGTTGATGCCCAAGTAGTAGGCGAAGCGCTCGTCGGTGACCGCATCGGAGACGAAGGTGTCGCTGAGGGTTCCGATGCCGGGGAGCCTCTGCTCAAGTACCTGGCGATGTGATTCGCGGAAATAATAGCCCTGGTTGTCCCGATATCGACCCCCGACGGGCCAGCCGGCAGCGTCGAGCAGCACCAGCGTGTTCTGCTGGTGGGCTTCGAGGGCAACGCCTGCTGTGGCATCGAGCCACAACACGGGGCGCACGACCCGGTCGAGGTAGCGCAGGAACCACTCGGCGGCGACCGCTCCCTTGGTTCTGCCGGTGGTGGCAGCGAGGCGGAAGACGATGGCGGCGAGGCGCGATTGCATGCCTGGCCGGCCGGACCAGGGGCGCGGGGAAGTCAGCCCGGCGACGCACACCGCATCGTCGTACGGGCCGAAGGGGTTGTGACGCAGCATGACGTCGAGGCCGGGGACGGGTTCGCCACCCGGTGTGTCGACGGCGAGCCAGGCCGGGTCGCGAACGATGTCGAAGCCGGGGTGGACGGCGTGCCACTGCGCAGCGAGTCCGCTGCGGAGCAGCCGGTGGACCTCCACGCCCCGGTGGAGTTCCTTGCGGAGATTCTCACGACGGGAGTTGGTGATGCGTACGCCGAGGGAGAGCTTGAGCATGACGTCGGCGCCGGACTGATGGACGGTACGGACGGAGGAGGTGGGGTGCCAGGGCTTGCCGTGCGGTCCCAGGTCATGGAGAAGACCGGCTTCGAGCAGGGCCGCAACGTCCGGACGGCTGCCCAGTTCCCGGGCCTGCCAGGGATGGAGCGGAAGCGGTGCCGCGTTGGCGGGGAGATGCAGTCCATCGGCGTGGGAGGCGACGAGGTCTTCGGCGGGGACGGGGCGGCCTCCGTCCGTCCAGGAGGACTCGGTGGCCAGCAGGGAGCGGTCCACAGCCATCCAGTGCAGCGGGAATGAGCCGCGCAACTCGGGTGAGTAGAGACGGGATTCGGTCTCGGAGATGCCTTCGCGGCTCTTGGGGCTGGGGTGCAGGGGGTGACCCAGCAAAAGCGACTGCTCGGCGGTGAGGAAGAGGTCCGCGTCGGCGGGAGGTGCGGGTGCGCGGCGTCGCTCGGCGATGAAACCGGCTGTACGGCGTACGGAGTCGGCGACCCGGGCCACCATGTCGGCACCTTCGTTGCGGTCTGCCTCTCGGCCCAGGAGGGCGGCGATGGTGACGGCATCGGCGGTCGGCGCCTCGTCGGGTGCGTGCTCCAGGTTGGGCGGGCCGAAGCGGTGCCATCCCGTGGCGGACCAATAGAGGACGGGGACGAGCAGGGCGGTGCCGCTGGTGGGAAGCGGGATACGGAGAGCGTTCCCGTCGGGTCGGGGCAGATCGTTCTCGCGGACCCAGCAGCGCAGCAGGTTCTCGACGCCTGATGCGTCTGCGGCCCGGAGCGGGTCCGGGTGGTCGAGAGGATCGGCCGTTCCTGCGCCGACAGGGGGTGCCTGCGGAGTGCACCGCTCGCCATGGAGGGCCGCCATCTGGCGCGGCACCGTCGTCTGCTCGACTGCCACTCGGCCGACGAGGACGGACTGGCCTCGTTGCGGGCCGACGGGAGCGCCGTCGGCCTCGGGCGCGGGCGCGGGGGTGGGGTTCACGGCGGTCTTCCTTGTGAGGGTGTCCGGGGTCAGTGGGTCGACCCGGTCGTGATTCGGCGATGCGGCGAGCGTTCAGCGACTGCCAGGGCGTCGGCGAGGCGGTCGACGACCGCCGTTGCCTGTTCGTCGGTGAGTGTGAGGGGAGGGAGCAGGCGTACGACGGTGGAATGGCGTCCGCCCAGTTCGACGATGAGGCCGCGTCGGAGGCATTCCTGCTGGACAGCGGCGGCGAGGACCGGATCGGGCGGCGCCTCGGTGGCGCCTCCGGTACCGCCGGTGAGCGGGGCGGACTCGGGGTCGACGAGTTCGACCCCGATCATCAGCCCCCGGCCGCGAACGTCTCCGATGCACGGGTGGTCGGTGGCCAGCGTGCGGAGGCGGGCCAGCATACGGGCGCCGAGCGACGCGGCGTGCTCGGCGAGCCGGTTCTCGCGCACGTAGGCGAGGGTGGCCGTGCCGGCGGCCATCGCGAGTTGGTTGCCGCGGAATGTGCCGGCGTGGGCGCCCGGTTGCCAGGTGTCCAGTTCGGAGCGGTAAATGATCACTGCAAGCGGGAGGGAACCACCGATGGCCTTCGAGAGCACCATCACATCAGGGGTGATCCCGCTGTGCTCGACTGCCCAGAAAGCGCCGGTCCGGCCGACGCCGGTCTGGACCTCGTCAGCGATCAGGGGAATGGAACGGGACGCGGTGATCTCACGCATCCGGCGCATCCAGCCGTCGGGGGCGGGGTTCACGCCGCCCTCCCCCTGCACCGGTTCGAGGATCATTCCGGCCGGCGCGGGTGCTCCGCCCTTGGGATCGTCGAGCAAGCTCTCGGTCCACCGGGCGGCGATGTCGGCACCGCGTTCGCCACCGATGCCGAACGGGCACCGGTACTGCAGTGGGAAGGGAAGTCGGGTCACGCGGACATCCTCGGCTCCACCCGAGGCCGCAAGGGCTCCCGCCGTCATCCCGTGGTAGGCGCCGGTGAAGGCCAGGAGTCCGCTGCGACCGGTCGCGGCACGGACCAGTTTGAAGGCCGCCTCGACGGCGTCCGTGCCGGCCGGTCCGCAGAACTGGATACGGGCGTTGTCGGCGAACTGCCGTGGCAGTGTGGCGAACAGTTCCGTGGTGAACGCGTCCTTGACCGGGGTCGCTAGGTCGAGGACGTGGAGGGGCGCACCCGAGTCGATGACCTTCTTGATCGCTTCCAGAACCACCGGATGGTTGTGCCCGAGCGCCAGCGTGCCGGCTCCGGAGAGACAGTCGAGATAGCGCCGTCCGTCCGCACCTTCGATGGTCAGCCCGCGCGCCCGCACCGGCACGATCGGCAGTGACCGCGCATAGGTGCGAGCGGCCGATTCGCGCAGCGACTGGCGGCGCAGGATTCCCTCGTGCACCGCGGATGGTGCCACCGGAGCTGGTTCGGTCACGGCCACGGCTTCTGGTCCTCCCGTTGTGACAGTTGCGTTGCACGTCAGTACGTTTCCGCAAGGACGGACTGCGGCGATGAACGCTGCCCGTAAGTCCCTCGTACGTACCAACGACGCCGGGCGCAGGGGATCACGGGTAATCGGAAGATCCTTGCGGAGACGGAACCGGGGACCTGCTGCGTACCGTCACCATCGGCAACGGCATAGTGGGGGCCGTGCCGACACTCCGGGCACTATCACCGGAGCGCGCGGCACGTTCGGAACAGTGCCCAAATGCACGACAGAAGTGTTGAGTTACGAAGTCCCAGGGGGATCACCGCATGCGACCGATTCGACCAGTTCTCACCGCAGGTCCGGGGAGGAGCGCACGTCGCACGCCCTCGTCCGTGCTCGCTGTGGCCGCGGTCACCGCCGTTCTCGCACTCACGGCCACCGCCTGCGGGCCGAGCGAGGACGGGGCGAATGCCGAGCCGAGCAACTCCGCCGGGCAGACCTCGGACGACAAGATCACTATTCCGGATGATCTGCGGGACAGGCTCAAGGAACACGGAGTCGACCTCGACAAGTGGAAGAACGGCGAGTGGAAGAACTGGGACAAGGACAAGTGGCTGCGTGAGGCCAAGGACTTCGTCAACCCGATCATCGAGGGCCTCTGGGATCCGGACCGTATGCGGGATGCCGACAAGGCGCCCGAGCAACCGGTCGACAACGACATCTCGGGTGACAAGGGTGTGACGGACCGGACGCCCGCGCCCGTCCGGGCCACGAATGTGCAGTCGCCGTACCACGGCAATGCCGCAGAGTCGGGAAAGCTCTTCTTCGACGGCCCCGAGGGTTCCATGGTCTGCTCCGCAACCGTGGTGACGGACCCGGCCAATCCCGGAAAGTCCAACATGGTGTGGACCGCCGGGCACTGTGTGCACGCGGGCAAGAAGGGCGGCTGGTACCGCAACATCGCCTTCGTGCCGTCGTACAACAACAGCGGCCTGTCGCTCGCCGAGTTGAAGAACGCGCCCAAGGAGAAGATCGCCCCGTACGGCGTGTGGTGGGGGCAGTGGGCGCAGACGTCCGACCAGTGGATCGCCGACGGTGGCCCCACCGGTGGCCAGGGAGCCCCGTACGACTTCGCAGTCCTGAAAGTGGCCCCGGAGAAGGGCTCGACCGGGAAGTCCCTTGAGGAGACGGTCGGTTCGGCGCTGCCTGTCGAGTTCAACGCCCCGGCCGTGCCGAAGATCGACAGCATGACGGCAACCGGCTTCCCGGCCGCTCCGCCGTACGACGGCCAGAAGATGCTGCAGTGCAAGGACAAGCCGGGCCGCCTCTCGCTCACTGAGGCAGACCCGACGATGTACCGCATCGGGTGCTCCATGACCGGCGGCTCCTCCGGCGGTGGCTGGGTCGCGGCGGGCCAGGACGGCAAGCCCGCACTGGTGTCGAACACGTCCATCGGCCCGGTGACGGCCGGCTGGCTGGCAGGGCCGCGCCTCGGCCAGGAGGCCAAGGGCATCTACGACGCGGTCAGCAAGAAGTCCGCGGGACAGTAACGCAGACGAACTAACACCGGCACCCTTCTCGGTGACGGGTGCTCAGGGGGCTCTCGGCGCGACAGCCGTCCGTCGGGCGCCCCCTCACGCGCAGGCGCCCCGGTGGTGAAAAGCATGCGCCGGACCGGCATAGGGTGGGCCTGCATTTTGGGGTGGCCATTGATGCTGACGCCCACATGACGCGTTCATGGCATTTTCTGAGTGTTTCAGGGGGAAATTTCCATGCGGTCCATACGACCACTGCTCGTCGCGACCGGCCTCGTCGCCGCTCTCTCGCTGACGGCCACAGCATGCGGTCCGAGCGAGGACAAGGCGGCCGACAAGCCCGCCGCCGAATCCGCCGGTGGCAACGACACCGGCGGCGGCATATCCGCCGATCTGGCCGAGAGGCTCAAGAAGCACGGCGTCGACCCGGAGAATTGGAAGAACGGCGAGTGGAAGAACTGGGACAAGGACAAGTGGCTGCGTGAGGCCAAGGACTTCGTCAACCCGGTGATCGACGGGCTGTGGAAGCCTGAGCGGATGAAGTCCGCCAAGGATCCGGCGAAGACGATGGCGGCCAGTGACTTCTCCGGCGACCAGGGCGTCACGGACCCGGAGCCCGCGCCGGTCAAGGCAGAGCCCGAGGACCTGCCGTACCACGAGCACGCCGCCCCGGTTGGCAAGGTCTTCTTCGACTCCCCCGAGGGGTCCATGGTCTGCTCGGGCACGGTCGTCAAGGACCCTAAGAACCCGGGCAGGTCCAACCTGGTGTGGACGGCCGGACACTGTGTCCACGCCGGCTCGAAGGGCGGCTGGTACCGCAACATCGTCTTCGTGCCCGCCTACAACGACAAGGGCAAGTCCGGCGCCGCGCTGGAGAACGCCCGGCCCGAGGAGATCGCCCCGTACGGCGCGTTCTGGGCCGACTGGGTCACGACCTCCGGTGAGTGGATCGCCAATGGCGGCCCCACCGGTGGCGAGGGCGCTCCGTACGACTACTCCGTGCTGCACGTGAAGCCGGAGAACGGCACCAAGTCGCTTGAAGAGACCGTGGGCAACGCCCTGCCGGTCAACTTCGACGCCCCCGAGATCTCGCAGATCAGCGCCATGGGCGCCTGGGGCTACCCCGCCGCCGCCCCGTACGACGGTCTGATCATGCACAAGTGCATCGACCGTCCCGGCCGGCTCTCCATCAGCCCCAGCACCCCGACGATGTACCGCATCGGCTGCACCATGACCGGCGGTTCCTCCGGTGGCGGCTGGTTCAGTGAGGGCTCCGACGGCAAGCTGGCGCTGGTCTCCAACACCTCCATCGGCCCGGCGACTTCGGGCTGGCTCGCAGGACCCCATCTGGGCCGGGGCGCGCAGGAGATCTTCACCATGATGAGCGACAAGTTCGTCGGCCAGTAGTCACGGTCCGGATCACGCCCGAAGGCCCGCTCCCTCACGAGGGGGCGGGCCTTCGGTCCGTACTGTGTCGTGCTGTCAGTGCGCCACAGGCACGAACGGCGCAAGTTCCGCGGCCAGTTCCTCGTGCACCCGCGCCTTGAGGAGAGTGCCCTCCGAGGTGTGTTCCTCGGAGATCACTTCGCCGTCGGCGTGTGCCCGGGAGATGAGTCCGCCGTGCGTGTACGGAACGAGTGCCTCGATCTCGACCGACGGCCGGGGCAGTTCGGCATCGATGAGCGCGAGCAGCTCGTCGATTCCGGCCCCGGTCCGCGCCGAGACGGCAATGGCGTACTTCTCGTTCCGCAGCAGACGCTGGAGGACCAGCGGGTCGGTCGCATCCGCCTTGTTGATCACCACGACCTCGGGCACGTCCAGCGCACCCACTTCGCGGATCACTTCGCGCACCGCTGCAAGCTGCTCCTCGGGAACCGGATGCGAGCCGTCCACCACGTGCAGGATCAGGTCGGACTCGCCGACCTCCTCCATGGTGGAGCGGAACGCCTCGACGAGGTGGTGCGGCAGATGCCGAACGAACCCGACGGTGTCGGCCAGGGTGTAGATCCGGCCGCTCGGCGTCTCGGCCCGGCGCACGGTCGGGTCGAGCGTGGCGAAAAGTGCGTTCTCCACCAGGACGCCCGCCCCGGTCAGCCGGTTGAGCAGCGACGACTTGCCTGCGTTGGTGTAACCGGCGATGGCGACCGAGGGCACCTTGTTGCGCTTGCGCTCCTGCCGCTTGATCTCGCGGCCGGTCTTCATCTCCGCGATCTCCCGGCGCATCTTCGCCATCTTCTCGCGGATCCGGCGCCGGTCCGTTTCGATCTTGGTCTCACCGGGGCCACGGGTGGCCATACCGCCGCCGCCGCTGGAACCGCCGCCGCCCATCTGACGGGAGAGCGACTGTCCCCAACCGCGCAGTCGCGGCAGCATGTACTGCATCTGTGCCAGCGAGACCTGCGCCTTGCCCTCTCGGGACTTGGCGTGCTGGGCGAAGATGTCGAGGATCAGGGCGGTCCTGTCGACCACCTTGACCTTGACGACGTCTTCCAGATGGATCAGCTGGCCGGGGCTGAGCTCACCGTCGCAGACGACGGTGTCGGCTCCTGATTCGAGGACGATGTCACGCAGCTCCAGCGCCTTGCCCGAGCCGATGTAGGTGGCCGGGTCGGGCTTGTCGCGCCGCTGGAAGACGGCGTCCAGCACCTGAGCACCCGCCGTCTCGGCGAGCGCCGCCAGCTCCGCGAGGGAGTTCTCGGCGTCCTGCACGGTCCCCGAGGTCCAGACGCCGACCAGCACCACACGCTCCAGGCGCAGTTGTCGGTACTCGACCTCGGTGACGTCCTCAAGCTCTGTGGAGAGGCCCGCCACACGCCGCAGTGCCGCGCGCTCGGAGCGGTCGAACTGCTCGCCGTCCCGCTCTCCGTCGATCTCGTGGCTCCAGGCGACGTCCTCTTCCATCAGGGCGTTGGCCCGAAGGCTTTCGGTGAGGCTCTCGGTGACGTTCTCCGTGGCACTCTGCGCATTCTGCGCGTCCTGGGGAAGGGAAGAAGAGGAGGTCATTGGATCCTTACGTCGATGGAAGTCCGTTACGTCAGTCACAACGCGTGACCTGTCCGGAAGATTCCCGCTCGGGAGAATCTCCGATCCGGCTGCCGCGGTGACCCGTCGATAGTGGCACGGCCCGGACGGCCCCGTCACCCGGGTTTACCGGTGTCCGGCCGGCTGCGTGCTGTGCCAGTCCGGGTGCCCGGGCATCGGCGGGGTCTTCTCGCTGTACAGCCAGCCGTCGAAGAATGCGGTCAGGTCGCGTCCCGCAATCCCCGACGCCAGCCGGACGAAGTCCGCCGTGGTCGCGGTGGAGTCCCGGTGCGTCCTCACCCAGCGGCGTTCCAGCCGGTCGAAGGCGCTCTTGCCGATCTCCTGTCGCAGCGCATAGAGGACCAGCGCGCTGCCGTCGTACACGACGGGCCGGAAGAGGCTGATCTTCCGTCCCGGCGAGGGCGCGGCGGGACGGGCGGGCGGGCCTCCGACTGCGCGCCAGCTGTCGGACTGGGTGTAGGCGTCACGCATCCGGTTCTCCAGCGACTTCTTGGCGTGCTCCTCCGTGTAGCGGGCCTCGTACCAGCTGGCATGTCCTTCGCTGAGCCAGAGATCGGACCAGGTCTGCGGAGAGACGCTGTCGCCGAACCAGTGGTGGGCCAGCTCATGAACCATGAGCGAGTCGACGTACCACTGGGGGTAAGCATTGTTGGTGAACAGGGTCCGTTCGAAGAGTGTGAGCGTCTGCGTCTCCAGCTCGAAACCGGTCTCCGTGTCGGCGACCAGCAGTCCGTACGTCTCGAAGGGATACCGGCCGACCTGGCGCTCCATCCATTCCAGCTGTCCGGGCGTCTTCTTGAGCCAGGGCTCCAGGCGGGCGGCGTCCGCGGCCGGCACCACATCACGAACCGGCAGTCCGTGCGGTCCGGTCCGCTTCCGGACGGTCGAGTGCCCGATGGAGACCTGGGCCAGTTCGGTGGCCATGGGGTGCTCGGTCCGGTACGTCCAGGTGGTCGAGGCGCCGTGCCGGACCGTGCCGGCGGGCAGGCCGTTGGCCACCACCGTCAGGTCCTTGGGGGCGGTCACCCGGAAGGTGAAGTAGGCCTTGTCGGAGGGGTGGTCGTTGCTGGGGAAGACCCGGTGCGCGGCGTCGGCCTGGTTGGCCGTGGCCAGACCGTCGGAGGTGCGTAGCCAGCCGCCGCTGTCCTGGTCGCCGCTGGGGTCGCTGGTGTGCCGGACGGTGATCCGGAGCGGCACTCCGGCGGGCAGCGTGCCGAGGGGTTCGACGACAAGGTCCTCGCCCGTGACGGCGAAGTCGGCACGCAGGCCGTTGACCACGACGGAACGGACGGTGCCGCGGGTGAAGTCGAGGTTGATCCGGTCCAGTCGCTCGGTGGTCCGCGCGTCGATCGTGGTGACGGCGTCCAGGGGTTTGCTGTTGCTGCCGTGGTAGGTGAATCCGATGTCGTACGAGAGGACGTCGTACCCCGGGTTGCCGAGGGTGGGGAAGAGTGAATCTCCGATGCCGAGCGGCACGGGTGAGGGCAGGGTGGCGGCAACGAGGGTGGCCGATGCAGTGGCCAGCAGGGTGGCCCGCAGGCGGCGGGGGATGAACGGCATGGACTACGGCTATCAGCGACCCGCACGGGTACGGGCGCGGCACGCGCCGCGCCACTCGAACGAGGTCGCCGGGACAGCTGGGCGCCGCGAAGGACTGGTTCAGACGGCGGCGGCCGGGTGCTGGGCGCGGTTCACGTCGTACACCCCCGGTACGTCCCGCATCGCGCGCATCAGTCCGGGCAGTCCGGCGGCGGCCGGGAGCTGCAGCGTGTAGGTGTGCCGAACACGTTGTTCGCTGGGCGGTTCCACGGTGGCGGAGATGATCGCCGCGTCCGCCGACGCGATGGCCTCGGTGAGATCAGCGAGCAGCCCTGGCCGGCCGAAGGACTCGGCGACCAGGGTGACCCGGCATTCCGCCGCGTCGCCCCAGCCCACCGTGACGGGCGTCCGGCCCCCTGCCTGCATCCGGGCCACCCCGGGACACTCTCGCCGGTGCACGGTGACGACGCCGCCGCGCACGGTGAATCCGGTGACGTCGTCGGGCGGTACGGGGGTGCAGCAGCCTGCGAGCCGTACGGTGGCGTCCGGCATGCCCACGACGACGGTCGCGGCGCGGCGTGCGGCCCGGTTGGCTCCGGCGTCCGACAGGTACGCCGGCTGCCGCTCGGGCCCGCGGCCCGCGGGCTGGCTGCCGTACGTCCCCTGGGCACCCTCCGGGTGGGCGTGGAGCCACCCGGTGATGGCGATGCGCGCGGCAGGCGTACGGGCGTGATCGAGCCAGTCCGGTGAGGGGCCGGAGGCGGTGTCCTCTGCGAGCAGCAGCTGCACGGTGTCCCCGTCGTTGAGCACGGTGGAGAGCGTGGCGAGCCGGCCGTTGACCCGGGCCCCGATACAGCTGTGGGCCTCGTCGCCGTACTGCGCGTAGGCGGCGTCCACGCAACTGGCGCCCGCGGGGAGTCCGAGCGTGCCGCCATCGGTGCGGAAGACCGTGATCTCCCGGTCCTCGGCGAGGTCGGCGCGGAGGGTGGTCCAGAAGGTGTCCGGGTCGGGGGCGGACTGCTGCCAGGCGAGGAGCCGGGAGAGCCAGCCGGGCCGGGTCGGGTCGGCGCGCTCGCCGTCCGCGGGTTCGGCCTGCGGCAGCGTGGAGGTGCCGTCCGCGGTGTAGGGGTTGCCGAGGGCGATCACTCCCGCCTCGGCGACCTTGTGCATCCGATGGGTACGGATGAGGATTTCCGCGACCGCGCCCTCCGCGCCCACGACGGCGGTGTGCAGCGACTGGTACAGGTTGAACTTGGGAGCCGCGATGAAATCCTTGAACTCGGAGATCACGGGGGTGAAGCAGGTGTGGAGCTCGCCGAGGACGGCATAGCAGTCGGCGTCCTCGCCGACGAGCACGAGCAGCCTCCCGAAGTCGGTGCCGCGCAGCTCTCCGCGTTTGATCCTGACGCGGTTCACGGAGACGAAATGGCGGGGCCTGATGAGGACTTCTGCGGGGATGTCGGCGTCCCGCAGCACGGTTCTGACGTTCTCGGCGATGCCGGAGAGGGGGTCGCCGGTGGCGCCCGGGGAGCCGGATTCCGGTGCCGAGGCCGCGGCGATCAGTGCCCGGGTGTGCGCGTACTCCTCGGGATGGAGGATCGCGAAGACAAGATCCTCCAGCTCGGTCTTGAGTGCCTGCACCCCGAGCCGTTCGGCGAGCGGGATCAGCACGTCACGGGTGACCCTGGCGATCCTCGCCTGTTTCTCCGGGCGCATCACGCCGAGGGTGCGCATGTTGTGCAGCCGGTCGGCGAGCTTGATCGACATGACCCGGACGTCGTCCCCGGTGGCGACCAGCATCTTGCGGAACGTCTCGGGTTCGGCCGCCGCCCCGTAGTCGACCTTCTCCAGTTTGGTGACGCCGTCGACGAGGTAGCAGACCTCGTCGCCGAATTGTTCCCGCACCTGATCGAGGGTCACCTCGGTGTCCTCGACCGTGTCGTGGAGCAGCGAAGCGGTCAGTGTCGTGGTCTCGGCCCCGAGCTCGGCGAGGATCAGCGTGACCGCGAGCGGGTGCGTGATGTAGGGCTCGCCGCTCTTGCGCATCTGCCCCCGGTGGGAGGACTCTGCCAGGACGTAGGCCTTGTGGAGGATGCTGAGGTCGGCGTCCGGGTAGTGGGCCCGGTGGGCCTCGGCGACGTGACCGATCGCGTCGGGCAGCCGGTCACGGGAGACCGGTCCGAGCACGGCGACGCGGCCGAGCCTGCGGAGATCGATCCGGGGACGGCCTCGTCTGCGGATGGGAGCACCTGGGTTGGTGGCCTCTGCGCTCATGGGGGCACCTCCGGCGAACGTCGACCGGCGGTGGGGAGGTGCGGACGCGCCTCCGGGCCGGTGCTTGATGCTACCGACCCCACCACGTGGCGGAGTCCCGCTCTCGCTCAGCGTGAAACGGATCACCCATTCGAGCGAAGCTCTAGCCGGTCACCGTTTCGAGCCACGCGGGATCGATCTTGCCCTCGGCGACGATGACAGCGGCTCCGGTCATCTCGATCTCACCGTCCGGCCGCTCGGTGATCACAAGGGTGCCGCCCGGCAGATCGACGGTGTACGTGACCGGGGTACCGGTCTCGGCGGGGTCCGCGCCGTCCCTGCGGGCGGCGGCGACGGCCACGGCGCAGGCGCCGGTGCCACAGGAGCGGGTCTCGCCGGAACCGCGTTCGTGGACCCGCATCGCCACATGGCGCGGTCCGCGGTCCACGACGAACTCGATGTTGACACCGTCGGGGTAGACGGCGGCAGGGCTGAACGGCGGTACGGAGAACAGCTTGCCCGCGTGTGCCAGGTCGTCGACGAAGGCCACCGCGTGCGGGTTGCCCATGTTCACGTTGCGGGCGTGCCAGGTGCGGCCGTCCACGGTGACCGTGACGCCGTCCTCGGGGAGCTGGGCGCGCCCCATGGAGACCGTGATGTCGCCGCCCTTGGCGAGGTGGACCTTCTTCACGCCGTCGCGGGTCGCGACCGCGAGGTCGCCCTCCTCGACAAGTCCGGCGCGCTGCAGATAGCGGGCGAAGACCCGCACGCCGTTGCCGCACATCTCGGCGATCGAGCCGTCGGCATTGCGATAGTCCATGAACCACTTGGCGTCGGCCGCCATGGTCCGCGCCTCGGGGTGTGCGGCGGACCGCACGACGTGCAGCAGCCCGTCACCGCCGATACCGGCCCGCCGGTCGCAGAGCCGGGCGACGACGGGTGCGGGCAGGTCGACTGCGTTGTCCGGGTCGGGAACGATCACGAAGTCGTTCTCGGTGCCGTGACCCTTGAGGAAGGGGATCTGCGAGGTGCTCACAGGGCAACTGTACGAGGCCGCGCCGACAGCGGACGAAGCCGGGCCGAACGGTGGACGGGCGCGGCTGTGGACAGATGACGGGCGGGCCGGCGTGAGCCCGGACTCAGCGCAGTCGCGCCACGCGCCAGATGGCCAGCGCGACCAGTACGCCGCACACGGCCACGTACAGGGCGATCACACGCCAGTCGGGACGCTCCCCCGAGCCCCGGGCCGGCAGGCCCGGCCAGGTGTGGCCGACACGGCGGGCGGCCGTCATCCCCCAGCCCGCGGCGCAGCAGCTGATCAGCAGACCGAGCATGGCGACGACCGCGCCCCCGTCGCCGAACTCGAAGGCGAGCGGGAAGGCGAACATCAGAGACCCGACCGCGGCAAGCATGACGATCGGAGCGAGCTGCCAGATCCTCAGACGGCGCGCGGGCCGCAGCTCGACCTCGACCTCGGGGGTCACCTGGGGCTCGTCGGGCCCGTCAGGGCTCAGGCGTCCCGCCTCGTGCTGCGTGTCCGGTGCGTCTTGTTCTGTGTCGCGAGGGCCGGCCTCCATCGCCACGCGCCCTCCCAACTCGGACTCCACTGGTCGATCGATGCTCGATGATGGCACGCTCCCGGTCGCCTTAATGACGGGCAGGGCTTCCCGATGCCATCACGTGATCAGGCTGTAACCGCTCGTTCGACCAACGCCAGCGCCCGGTGCGGAAGTTCCCCGCGGTGTTCCTCGGCGCCGCTCAGCCAGTGGACGCGGGGGTCGCGGCGGAACCAGGAGTCCTGACGGCGCGCGAAGCGTTTGGTGGCGCGGACCGTCTCGGCGCGCGCCTCGTCCTCCGTGCACTCCTTGGCCAGCGCCCCGAGCACCTGCTGATAGCCGAGCGCACGGGAGGCGGTGCGCCCCTCACGCAGACCGCGGGCCTCCAGTGTCCGCACCTCGTCCACGAGCCCTGCCTCCCACATCCGGTCGACCCGGAGGGCGATGCGTTCGTCGAGTTCGGGGCGGGCCACGTCGACGCCGATCTGGACCGCGTCGTAGACCGCTTCGTTGCCCGGGAGGTTGGCCGTGAAGGGCTTCCCGGTGATCTCGATGACTTCGAGGGCCCGGACGATGCGGCGGCCGTTGCTCGGCAGGATGGCCCGGCCCGCCTCGGGGTCGGCGGCGGCGAGTCGGCCGTGCAACGCCCCTGAACCGTGCTCCGCCAGTTCCTGTTCCAGCCTGGCGCGTACGCAGGGGTCCGTGCCGGGGAATTCCAGTGCGTCGATCGCACCCTTCACGTACAGCCCGGAGCCGCCGACCAGAACCGGGGTCCGGCCCTCGGCGAGCAGCCGGTCGATCTCGGCTCGGGCCAGCCGCTGGTACTCGGCGACGCTGGCTGTCTCGGTGACGTCCCAGATGTCCAGCAGTCGGTGGGGTACGGACCCGCGCTCGGCGAGCGTCAGCTTCGCGGTGCCGATATCCATCCCCCGGTAAAGCTGCATGGAGTCGGCGTTGACCACTTCGCCACCGAGCTGCTGGGCCAGGAATACCCCCAGATCGGACTTTCCGGCTGCAGTGGGACCGACGACGGCGATGACCCGCGGTGCGGGAGATGGACTACTCACCGCCCCAGTCTCGCAAATGTCCAGCCCTCTCCCCGAACGGGTTACGTGACGGCGCGAAGCCGGAGTCGTTTGCTGTTCCGAGGTTTCGCGCGCCGGTTCGGACCGGCCCCCGTCCGGCAGGCGGTCGGATGACCGAAGGCCCGACGAGGGCTGACGGACGAGAGCCCGAGTGGCGCAATGAGACGCTCCGGGCGGCGCGGAATTTCGATCACACGAGTAAAATGTGGACTGAGTATGGGTGTTTTTTCATGGTTTCGCCGTTCCTCCTCCGGAGCGGTCGAGACGTCCGCCGAGGAAGCCGCCGCGCCGACGGACGAGGCTTCCGAGGTCGCCGCGTCGGCCTCCTCCGGGACGACGGTGGACGAGTCGGTGACGTCCACCGGGTCGGAGTCCTCCGAGGGCGTGGAAATCCCCAAGGAGCAGTCGGCCGACGAGGCGGCGGACAACGAGGCCGGAGACAACGCCCGCACATAGTCCCCCACCAGGGAAGGTGTCCGATGGGCTTCATGGACAGTCTGAAGGCCAAGCTGAGTCCGGCGAAGGGCAAGGTCGGCGACCTCGCGCAGCAGCACGGGGACAAGATCGACCATGGGATCGACAAGGCAGCACGGACGGTCGATCAAAAGACGAAGGGAAAGTACAGCGACAAGATCGAGTCCGGCTCGCAGAAGGCCAAGGATGCGATTGACCGTCTGTCCCACATGGGCGAGGGTGGTACGCCGCCACCGGCTTCCTGACCTCGGCACCTCGACCTGATCACGGTGGACGGCCGTGGAGCGGCATCGCTCCACGGCCGTCACGTGCGTGCCCGGCCCGGAACCCTCCGAACCGGTCCGGGACCAGCCGGAGCCGGTCTCAGGACCAGGTGGCGACCATGTATCCGACGCCGTACGGAGCGTCCTCGTAGAGCAGCCGCCCGCTCAGCCCTGCCACTTCCGCCGCGCCCGCCAGCACCTGCCACGGCGCCCGGCCCGCCGCCTTCAGTTCGTACGCCAGTGACTCGTCCAGCGCACTCAGCACGGCGAGGTCCGCGGCGCCCAGGGCCCGTGACACCTCCGTGTCGAACGAGAGGGCGCGCTCGTCCAGATAGCCGGGGGCCTTGACTGTGCGGCAGGCGCTGCCGTCGCCCATCACCAGCATGGCCACGCGGCGGGCCCTGGCCGCCAACTCCCGTCCGGTGCTCGCGCAGCGCCCGGCTTCGAGCGTCTCCCCCACGCCGAGACCCTCGATCGGCGCGTCCGCCCACTTCGCACGGGCAAGCAGCCACGCGCCGACGGAGAGGGACGGCGGAAGCGGGCGCTCCGCCGCAGCGCCGGCGGCTCCTCCGAGCCCGAGCCGGACGTCGAGATCGACGCCGAAGCCCTTGAAGGAGCCCAGGGCCCCCTCGGGATGCGGCCCGCGGCCATCGGGATCCGCCGGCCCGATCACGATCAGCAGGTCGGGGCGGGCCGCGGCGAGCACGCCCAGGGCATCGATGCACGCGGTCCTCGCGGCCAGGAGCTCTGGCGCGGCTCCGGCGGCGACCTCGGGTACCAGCACGGGCGGACAGGGGCAGACAGCTGCGGCGACAAGCATGCTGGGCAGCGTACTGCGTCAGCCGATTCCGCCCGTTTCCCCCGTCCGTTCCGGCCACGGCTCCGCGACCCGGCGTACCGGCCGCGGGCCCGTGCCCCCTTCCCCTACGAGGTCAGTCGCACCCGCAGCCGGGAGCCGCCGCGGGCGGCAACGGCGCCGGGACACCGATGCCGGGCAGCCCGAGCATCACTCCGGCCGGCTTGGCGGCCTCGGCGACGGTGCGCTTCTCCCAGGCGTCCCCGGACCGGGTCCGCCTCACACCGAGCGGCGCGCCCTCGGCGAGCAGGTGGTGCGGGGCGGCATAGGTGATCTCGACCGTCACCACATCCCCGGGGCGCACGTCCTCGTCCGGCTTGGTGAAGTGGACCAGGCGGTTGTCGGGAGCACGGCCGGAGAGACGGTGTGTGGCGCCGTCCTTACGGCCCTCGCCCTCAGCGACCATGATCTCCAGGGTGCGGCCGACCTGCTTCTTGTTCTCGTCCCAGGAGATCTCCTCCTGGAGGGCGGCCAGGCGCATGTACCGCTCCTGGACGACCTCCTTCGGGATCTGCCCCTCCATGTCGGCCGCCGGGGTTCCGGGGCGCTTGGAGTACTGGAAGGTGAAGGCGTTGGCGAAGCGCGCCTGACGGACCGCGTGCATGGTCTGCTCGAAGTCCTCCTCCGTCTCGCCGGGGAAGCCCACGATGATGTCGGTGGAGATGGCGGCGTCCGGCATCGCGGCGCGCACCTTCTCGATGATGCCGAGGAACCGCTCCTGCCGGTACGAGCGCCGCATCGCCTTCAGGATCGTGTCCGAACCCGACTGCATCGGCATGTGCAGCTGCGGCATGACGTTCGGCGTCTCGGCCATCGCAGCGATCACGTCGTCGGTGAAGTCGCGGGGGTGCGGCGAGGTGAAGCGGACCCGCTCCAGGCCCTCGATCTTCCCGCAGGCGCGTAGCAGCTTGGAGAAGGCCTCGCGGTCGCCGATGTCGGAGCCGTACGCGTTCACGTTCTGGCCGAGCAGCGTGATCTCGGAGACTCCCTCGGCGACCAGTGCCTCGATCTCGGCCAGGATGTCGCCGGTGCGGCGGTCCTTCTCCTTGCCGCGCAGCGCCGGGACGATGCAGAAGGTACAGGTGTTGTTGCAGCCGACGGAGATGGAGACCCACGCGGCGTAGGCGGACTCGCGGCGGGTGGGGAGGGTCGAGGGGAAGGCCTCCAGGGATTCGGCGATCTCGATCTGCGCCTCCTCCTGGATACGGGCGCGCTCCAGAAGCACCGGCAGCTTGCCGATGTTGTGCGTTCCGAAGACGACGTCGACCCATGGGGCCCGCTGGACGATCGTGTCGCGGTCCTTCTGCGCCAGACAGCCGCCGACCGCGATCTGCATCCCGGGCCGCTTCGTCTTCATCGGGGCAAGCCGGCCGAGATTGCCGTAGAGCTTGTTGTCCGCGTTCTCCCGCACCGCGCAGGTGTTGAAGACGACGACATCGGCGTCACCGTCGGCGCCCTCGGGCGCACGTACGTACCCCGCGCCCTCCAGCAGCCCCGACAGCCGCTCGGAGTCGTGGACGTTCATCTGGCACCCGTAGGTGCGCACCTCGTACGTTTTCAAACCCTCTACCTCGCTCATCTCGTCCACCAGGGTACGAGGTCGTACGGACACCCAGGGCCTCTCTTCCACAGGACCGGCCCTGGCCATCACGAGGAGTGAGCTGGCAGGATCGCGCCATGCTCCACGCACTGTCCCGTATCGGCCGCCGACGCACCCTTCAGGGGGGCGCCGTCGTTGCCGTCGTTCTCGGGCTGCTGCTGTGGTGGGTGCTGCCGCTCGGGGATCCGCCGCCGAGCGGATCTCTGACCTTCAGCACAGGGGTACGCAGCGGGGTCTACCAGCGCTACGGCGAGCGGCTCAGGGGAGCGCTCGCCAAGGACCTGCCCAAGGTCTCGATTCGGCTGCAGACCAGCGAGGGCTCCCAGCAGAACCTCGAGCGGGTGGCGACCGGGAAGGCCGACTTCACCATCGCCACGACCGATGCCATCGCCACGTATCTACGGGACGGCAAGGCGGGGGCCGACCGGCTGCGCGGATGTGTCCGGCTGTACGACGACTACATCCAGCTGGTGGTGCCGTGGGACTCGGACGTGCAGACGGTCTCGGATCTCGCCGGCAAGCGGGTCGGGGTGGGGCAGGAGGGTTCGGGCGTGCGGCTGGTCGCCGACCGGCTGATGACCGCCGCGGATCTTGACCCGACGCACGGCATCACTCCGGTCCCGGCCGGGATCGACACGATGCCGACGCAGTTGCAGAACGGTCTTCTCGACGCCTTCTTCTGGTCCGGCGGGCTGCCGACCACCGCTGTGCAGGAGCTGTCGGACCGCTTCCCGATCAGGCTCGTACCCCTGGAGGCATCGCTGATCAAACGGCTGCGGGCCGACGGCGGCCCCACTCGCTACTACCGCTCGGCCGTGATGCCCGCCGACGCGTACCGCAGCGCCCAGCAGGGATCGGCCATCACGACGGTGGCCGTCGCCAACGTGCTGGTCACCACGGACCGCACGGATCCGGCGATGACCGAGGCGTTCACCCGGACGGTGATCGACAGCCGGGACCGCATCGGAAGCGAGGTGCATGCGGCGCAGTTGGTGGACCTGCGGACAGCGATCTACACCGATCCGCTGCAGCTGCACGACGGGGCCAGACGCTACTACCGGTCCGTCAAGCCCTGACGTGCTCCGGCGGGGCGCGCCGTCGCGGCACCCGGTACCGCAGTCAGTCGCCCGGACCGCTGCGCGGAACCGCCACCGTCACCCGCAGTCCGTGCGGCTCGTGCGGGGCATAGGAGAGGGAGCCGCCGCCCGCGGCGAGCAGTGTGTGGGAGATGGAGAGCCCGAGACCGGACCCCTGCACGTTCTGGTGCTGGGCGCTGCGCCAGAACCGGTCGCCGATCCGCTCCAGCTCCTCGTCGGTCAGCCCCGGGCCGCGGTCGGCGACGGCCACGGTGACGGTGTCGCGGCCGGCGGCGACGGTGACACGGACCTCCTCACCGGCGGGGGTGAACTTGCACGCGTTGTCGATGACGGCGTCGAGGGCGCTGGACAGCGCGATGGGGTCCGCCCAGGCTGTCACGGCCGATGCCCCCTCGGCCGTCAGCCGTACACCGTTCTCCTCCGCGAACGGGCGCCAGGAAGCCACCCGTTCCGCGGTGAGCGCGCCGATGTCGGTGAGCTGAAGGTCTGCTGCGGCATGCTCGGCCAGCGCCAGGTCCAGCAGGTCGTCCAGGACCTGCCCGAGGCGCTTTCCCTCCGTGCGGACGGAGGCGATCTCCTCGTTCCCCTCGGGGAGTTCGAGGGCGAGGAGCTCGATGCGCAGCAGCAGCGCGGCGAGGGGGTTGCGCAGTTGGTGCGAGGCGTCGGCGACGAAAGCGCGCTGCTGCTCCAGCACTTCCTCGACGTTGTCGGCCATCTCGTTGAACGAACGGGCCAGGCGTCTGAGTTCCGGCGGACCTCCCGAGGCCACCACCCGGGACCGCATCCGGCCGCTGGCGATGTCGTGGGTCGCCGCGTCCAGGGTCTGGACGGGCAGCAGGACCCAGCCGGTGAGCCGGATCGCGGCACCGACGGCCACCAGCATCGCGACCACTTCGCCGACGGCGATCAGCAGCCAGCCACGCAGCGTGTGGGCGCGCATCCCACCGGTGGGCGAGTCGAGGACGACGACGGCGACCACATCGCCGTCCCGTACGACGGGCGAGGCGACGACGACCCGGCCGCGCTGCCAGGGCCAGACCTGCGGCGGATCATGACTGCGGCGCCCGAGGAGCGCCTCCTTGAACGCCTCGCGGCCCGTCCCCTCGACAGGGAGCTGCCAGTCGGCCGGCGCCTTCGCCATGGCGGTGTCGTCGCGGTAGAAGACGCCGGCCCGGATTCCGTACACCGAGTCGTACATCTCCAGCTCCGACTGGAGCACGCGGCGCCGTTCGTCGTTGCTCCCGGTCGGTTCCGTGACGAACTGGGCCAGTGCGGCGAAGCGCGCCGTGTCGTCGATGCGGTCGATCACGACGCCCTGCTGCTGGGCGGCGGCCACGCTGACGGCCAGCGGAAAGCCGAGCGCGAGCAGCACGGCCGCCATGAGGACGATGAGCAGGGGGAGGAGACGGGTACGCACCGGGGCCGTACGCCTTTACGCGGACGGGGCGACGAGGCGGTAGCCGACCCCGCGCACGGTCTCGATCAGTGCGGGCAGCCGCAGTTTGGAACGCAGGGACGCGACATGCACTTCGAGCGTGCGCCCCGTTCCCTCCCAACTCGTGCGCCACACCTCGCTGATGATCTGTTCCCGGCGGAACACCACGCCGGGGCGCTGGGCGAGGAGCGCGAGCAGATCGAACTCCTTGCGGGTGAGCTGGACTTCGGCGCCGTCGACACTGACCCTGCGGGTCGGCAGTTCGATATGGACATGCCCCAGGCGCAGCGCCGCGACGGGCGTCGGCGCCGTGTCCTCGCCGGCCGATTTGCGCCTGCTGACCGCGTGGATACGCGCCAGGAGTTCACCCGTGTCGTACGGCTTGACCACGTAGTCGTCCGCCCCGAGGTTCAGACCATGGATCCTCGACCGGACATCGGCCCGCGCGGTCACCATGATCACGGGAATGGAACAGCGCTTGCGGATCTTCCCGCAGACCTCGTAACCGTCCTGGTCGGGCAGTCCGAGGTCGAGGAGCACGACGCCGAAGGGCTCCGCGTCCGCCGGCAGCAGGGCCTTCAGGGCCTCGTCGCCGCTGCGCGCGTGCACGACCTGGATGCCGTGCCGGGCGAGCACCGCGGACAGGGCGGCCGCCACATGGTTGTCGTCCTCGACGAGCAGCAGTCTCATGGCCCCCATTCCTCTCCGCTGTCGCTTCGTGGCGCGGTCTTCCCGCACTCCCCGGCGCCTGTCCATCTTCCCGGTACTTCCCCGTACCGAGGTGTTTCACGTCATCACGTACCAGGGCATCCACTCCGATGACCGGTACGCCAGTCAAGGGCCCACCTATTACAACGGGGTTTCCGTTATGCACCCGGTACGCCCCCGGCACCTCTCCCGCCGTCCCGTTCACGCGGAGTGTCCGGTTGCCGCCGGATCGTTATGCTCAATTTCCGCTCAGATGTAATGACGGTGGTCGCACTGCGTCACTAGGGTCCTTCCCAACCGAGGAGGACGGAGCAAGAAGCCGATGAGCGGAGTTTCAGTGACCAAGGCCGCCGAGGATGCCGTACCCGCGGCGAACGACCTTGTCGTACTGAGCAACGTCAACAAGCACTTCGGCGCGCTGCATGTGCTCCAGGACATCGACCTGACCATCGCCCGGGGCGAGGTCGTGGTCGTCATCGGGCCCTCCGGGTCCGGAAAGTCCACGCTGTGCCGCACGATCAACCGCTTGGAGACGATCGACTCGGGCGCGATATCGATCGACGGCAAGCCGTTGCCCCAGGAGGGCAAGGAGCTGGCCAGGCTGCGTGCCGATGTCGGCATGGTCTTCCAGTCGTTCAATCTCTTCGCGCACAAGACGGTGCTCGAAAACGTGATGCTGGGGCAGCTCAAGGTCCGCAAGGCGGACAAGACGGCTGCCGAGGAGAAGGCCCGTTCGCTGCTCGACCGGGTGGGCGTGGCGACGCAGGCCGACAAGTACCCCGCCCAGCTCTCCGGAGGCCAGCAGCAACGCGTGGCCATCGCACGGGCGTTGGCGATGGACCCCAAGGTCATGCTCTTCGACGAGCCGACGTCCGCGCTCGACCCGGAGATGATCAATGAGGTGCTGGAAGTCATGCAGCAGCTCGCCCGGGACGGCATGACCATGGTCGTCGTCACCCACGAGATGGGCTTCGCGCGCTCGGCGGCGAACCGTGTCGTCTTCATGGCGGACGGGAAGATCGTCGAAGAGGCGTCGCCCGACCAGTTCTTCAGCAACCCGCGCAGTGACCGGGCCAAGGACTTCCTTTCGAAGATCCTGCACCACTGATTTCCGGATCAGCTGTTCACTCACATCGCTTCATCGCTTCAACTCTAGGGAAGTTCACCATGCAGCTTCGTAAGGTCACCGCCGCATCGGCCGCCGTGCTCGCGCTCGCTCTCACCGCCACCGCCTGTGGCTCCTCCGACGACAAGGGCGGCGACTCGGCCGGCGGCGGCAAGAAGATCACCATCGGCATCAAGATCGACCAGCCCGGTATCGGTCTGAAGACGCCCGACGGCAAGTACACCGGTTTCGACGTCGATGTCGCCACGTACATCGCCAAGGAACTCGGTTACGACGCCAAGGACATCACCTTCAAGGAGACCAAGAGCGCCGACCGCGAGACGGCGATCGAGCGCGGGGACGTCAAGTTCATCGCCGCCTCCTACTCGATCAACGACGAGCGCCTGCAGAAGGTCGACTTCGCAGGCCCGTACCTGCTGGCGCACCAGGACATCCTGGTCCGTGCCGACGACGACTCGTTCAAGTCCCCGGCCGACCTGAACAACAAGAAGCTGTGTTCGGTCGCCGGCTCGACCTCGGCAAAGAACGTCCACGACAAGCTGGCACCCAAGGCCCAGCTGCAGGAGTACGGCGGCTACTCCGAGTGCGTCACCGGCCTGGAGAACAAGGCTGTCGACGCACTGACCACCGACGACAGCATCCTGGCCGGCTTCGCCTCGCAGAAGGACTTCCAGGGGAAGTTCAAGCTGGCCGGCTTCAAGATGAGCAACGAGAACTACGGCATCGGCCTGAAGAAGGGCGACGCCGACCTCAAGAAGAAGATCAACGACGCGCTCACCAAGATGGTCTCGGACGGTTCCTGGGACAAGGCGGTGGAGGCCAACTTCGGTCCGGCGAACTACAAGAACGAGCCCGCCCCGAAGATCGGCAACATCGTCAAGTGAAGCAGGGCTGACCCGGCGCGCCGTCCGTGAACGGCGGCGCGCCATGCCCTCCTACACGCGGAAGCGCGGGAGATCGTGTTCGACTTTCTTGAAGGTTACGACCTGCTGGGGGCCTTCTGGGTGACGGTGCAACTCACTGTCTACTCAGCCCTCGGCTCCCTCATATGGGGAACGCTGCTGGCCGGCATGAAGGTCAGCCCGGTCCCCCTCATGCGCGGTTTCGCCACCGCCTATGTGAATGTCATCCGGAACATCCCTCTGACCGTGATCATCGTCTTCTCGTCGCTGGGCCTCTTCCAGACGCTCAACATCAGCCTCGGGGCCAGTGATTTCAAGGACGTCAACTTCAGGCTCGCGGTCCTCGCGCTGATCGCCTACACCGCCGCGTTCGTCTGTGAGGCGCTCCGGTCGGGCATCAACACCGTGCCGGTCGGGCAGGCAGAGGCCGCGCGTGCGCTCGGGCTGAGCTTCACGCAAGTGCTGCGGCTGGTCGTCCTCCCGCAGGCGTTCCGCGCGGTGGTCAACCCGCTGTCGAACGTGCTGATCGCGTTGACGAAGAACACCACGGTCGCCTCGGCGATCGGGGTCGCCGAAGCCGCGTACCTGATGAAGGGCATGATCGAAGCCGAGGCCCAGCTGGTCCTGATCGCGTTGGTCTTCGCGTTCGGCTTCATCGTTCTGACCCTCCCGACCGGCCTGATCCTCGGCTGGGTGAGCAAGAAGGTGGCGGTGAAGCGATGACCTCCGTCCTCTACGACGCCCAGGGACCGCGCGCCAAGCGGCGCAACATCCTGTACACGGTGCTGTTCGTCCTGTGCGCCGCGGCCGTGGTGTGGTGGGTGTCCAGCGGCCTGGCCGAGAAGCACCAGCTCGACTGGATCAAGTGGAAGCCCTTCTTCACCAGCTCCCAGCCCTGGGAGACGTACATCTGGCCGGGCCTCCAGAACACGCTCAAGGCGGCGTTCTTCGCCCTGATCATCGCGCTGCCGCTCGGCGCCCTGTTCGGTATCGGCAGGCTGTCGGACCACCGGTGGGTGCGGGTGCCGGCCGGCGTCGTCGTGGAGTTCTTCCGCGCCGTCCCGGTGCTGATCCTTATGATCGTTGCGAACGCGACGTACGCCGAGTACACGGACATCAGCACCGAGACGCGTCCCCTGTACGCCGTGGTGACCGGCCTGGTGCTGTACAACTTCTCGGTACTCGCCGAGATCGTGCGCGCCGGAATCCACTCCCTGCCGAAGGGCCAGACCGACGCGGCCAAGGCGATCGGGATGCGCAAGGGCCAGACCATGGTGTTCGTGCTGCTGCCGCAGGCAGTGACGGCCATGCTGCCGGCGATCGTCAGCCAGCTGGTCGTCATCGTGAAGGACACCGCGCTCGGCGGCGCCATGATGACCTTCCCCGAGCTGCTGTCCTCGGTCCGTCCGATGGGTGCGAACTACGGCGCGAACACCATCGCATGCTTCACGATCGTGGCCCTGATCTACCTCGTGGTGAATTTCGCGCTCACGTCGTTCGCGAGCTGGCTGGAGCGGTGGCTCCGGCGCAACAAGAAGAGCAAGGGTTCCCCAGCCGGCACCGCGCCCGGAGGCGCATCGAAGACCATCGGTACGCCGGCGCTCGTCGTCGACGACGGACGCGCCGTCTGACGGTTCGTCGGTAATTTCTGCGCAGGGGCGCCGGTGCATGCACCGGCGCCCCTCGCCGCGCCCGGTTGTCACTTGACGCAAGCACCGGCAGTGGGTTGCATACGTTCTGTGACCGCCGACCGAGCCCCCGCTTCCGCTTCCACTCCTCCGACCGAACGGGCCCAGGGAGTCGCGCCGTGGACCCGGTGATTGTCGTCGGCGCCGGGCCTGTGGGCCTGACGCTGTCGCTCGCCCTCGCCGCGCAGGGCGTTCCCTCCGTCGTCCTCGACGAGGATCCGGGAAGGGACGAGACCCGTCCCGCCCGGACGGTGGTGCTGCGCGAGGACACCGCGGGCCTGGTGGAGCGGCTCGGGTGCAAGGCGCTCCGGAACGAGGGCGCCCGCTGGACGGGCTGGCGCTCCATGCGCCGCAAGCAGCTGGTACGCGAACTGCGCCTCGGCGAGGACTCCCCGAGCGGTGATCCGCTCCCGGCCCCGCTCCATCTGCCCCAGCACGCCCTGACGCGCGGGCTGCGGGCCGCGGTCGCCGCGCAGGAGCTGGTGCACATGGCGCCGCTCAGCCGGATCGACACCCTGGAGCAGGATCCGGCCGGGGTCACGGTACACACCAGGGAACCCGATTCGACCTGGTGGCGCGGGAGTTACCTGGTCGGTTGCGACGGCGCCAGATCCACCGTCCGCAAGCTCCTGGACGTCCGGTTCCCGGGGCGCACAGCAGTGGAGCGGCACGCCGTCGCCGCACTGCGCACCGATCTGCCCTGGCCGGGCGAGGCCGTGCTGCACCGGCTGCCGCCGTGGCGCACCGGGGGCGCCGAAGTCACCGCGCGCCCGCTGCCGGACGGTGCGTGGCGGCTGGACTGGCTGCTCCCGCCAGGCGGCGAGCTCGTCACGCCCGACGCTCTGATCACCCGGGTGCGGGACACTCTCGCGGGCTGGTGCGGCGGCGAGACCCCGCCGTACGAACTGCTGGACACGGGCGTGTACACGCTGCATCACCGGCTGGCCCGGCGCTGGCGGGTCCAGCGGGCCTTCCTTGCCGGGGACGCCGCCCATCTGCTCGGTGCACTTGGTACGCAGGGGCTCGACGAAGGGCTGCGGGACGCCGAGAACCTGGCCTGGAAGCTGGCGCAGGCCTGGCATCACGGCGCCTCCGACGTGCTGCTCGACAGCTACCAGGCGGAGCGCCGGGCCGCGGTCGCCTCCCGTCTGCGCGCGGCGGACCAGTCGCTGCCGATACTGCGCGGCGGCGGAGGGCTACGGAGCATCGTCCCCGGGAGCGCACGGGGGCACGATTCACTGCTCGCCGACGGTCACCTGGGGTGCGGCCCACTGGGTGCGCCCCCCTCGTACTCGCACTCCCCCCTTGCGCCTGCGTACGCCGAGGCGCACACATCGGTGGGCACGCCCCCGGGCGCGCCGGTCGACGATGTCCGGGTGACGGCGCCCGACGGCACGACCGTACGGCTGCGCGAGCGGCTGGGGCGGGGCCGTCTGCTGGTCGTGCTGGTCGCTCCGGGGACCGGGGTGTGGGACCGGCGCCATTGGTTGACCGCGGGGGTGATGCCCCGGCTCGTCGAGTCGGTCGACGCCCTGCCGGTGACGGGGGAGCTGCTGGTGGCCGAGGCCTACCCGGGTGCCCCGGCCCATACCGTGCTGCTGATCAGGCCGGACGGACATCTGGTGGCATCGTTCGGCGGGGTCCGGCCGGCGGAACTTTTCGCTGCGGCGGACGCGGTGCGCGGCGGTGCGCCACGTGCCTCCGTCCGCTCCGGCCAGACCGCAGACATCAATTGACCCCCACGGGCAGCACATGGTGTACTCCGAAATGTGACCGACACCGATGTGCGCCTGTGGCGGAGGGTCCATATGGACCTCGTCCGCTATGCGGGCTGCGTGTGTCGCCCGTCCTGCTGAATCGCCTCTCCCTGCCGCGGCGTGCGCCCTGTCGCACGCCGGGCATCACGCGCGAACTCTCAGGACGGTCCCTGTGTCTGCCTCTCCCCCACCTTCTGTACGCACGCCTTCTTCCGGCCCGGACTCCGGTGGCGGTCCCACGGCTGCGGTACTGCTCGACTTCGTCCGTCGCACGGCGGCGGACCCCGGTCTGATCGCCTCGCTCCCCCTCGATCCCGAGGGCCGCACCTGGATCCGGCTCGACGGACCCGGCGGCAGCGAGGCCTGGCTGATCGGCTGGCCGCCGCGCACCGGCACCGGCTGGCACGACCACGCCGACTCGATCGGCGCCTTCACCACCGCGGCCGGCACGCTCACGGAGCATTCGCTCGCGGCCAGGCTGCCCGCCGACGGCTGGAAATCCCTCGAACTGACCGAAGGCGTCGACCGGTCCAGGCAGTTGACGACCGGCCTGGGCAGGGCGTTCGGCCGGCACCATGTGCACGAGGTGCTGAACGAATCCGGCACCGAGCACGCGGTCTCGGTCCATGCGTACTATCCGCCGCTGCCGCAGATCCGGCGCTACAGCCGTACCGGTGCGCTACTCCGTCTTGAGCACATCGAACGCCCGGAGGACTGGCAGTGAGCGACGAGCGCAACAACGGTGCGGTGAGGGTGGGGATCGACGAACTGCTGGCGCGGGTCCGGGCCGGATACGACCGCATCGGTCCGCACGACGCGATCGCCGCCGCAGCGGACGGCGCCCTGTTGGTGGACATACGCTACGCGGCGCTGCGTGAGCGGGACGGGCTGATTCCGGGGGCGCTGGTCGTCGAGCGCAACGAGCTGGAGTGGCGGCTCGACCCGCAGGGCAGCCATCGCGCGCCGGAGGCGGTCAGCCACGATCTGCGGGTGGTGGTGGTCTGCAACGAGGGGTACGCGTCGAGTCTCGCGGTCGCGTCCCTGAGGCAGTTGGGGCTGCACCGGGCGACCGATCTGATCGGCGGGTTCCAGGCGTGGCGGGCGGCGGGGCTGCCGGTCGGCACCTGACCGGTGGCGGGCCCGGCCGTGCTGCTCCCTGCGCTGCTCCGCCCGCCACCGGCCGGCGATGTCACTGCTTGGACGTCGCCACCTCCACCGGGCTGACCTTGAGTGCCAGTCGGCCGGGCAGCGTCGAGGCGACGAGTGCCAGCAGTGCGGCTGCGCCCACCACTGTCGCGTACACCGACGGCAGGACGGTGGGCGCCGCGCTGCCGGTCATGCCGATGCTGAAGGCGGTCAGCACGGCGAGAGCGATGCCGGTGCCGAGGACGGCGGCAATCAGCAGAACCGACAGGGCTTCGATGCGGAGCATCCGCAGGACCTGGCGTCGAGTGGCACCGGCCAGCCGGAGCATGGCGAACTCCCGGATCCGCTCGGACACCGACATGGCGAGGGTGTTGACGACCGCGATCGCGGTGAAGGCGAGAACCAGGCCCATGGCCAGATAGTTGACCTCTGCGTTCTGCTGCTGCCGGTCCGCCTGGAGCCGGTCGGCGGTGGCAGGGGCGAGCACGGCGATGCCGGGGAACTTCCGCAGAGCGGCAACGAGCCGGCTGCGGTCGCTGTCTCCGGCGACCAGAACCGTGGCGGCGAGGGGGTTGTCCATGTGACGGGCGATCAGGTCGTGGGGCAGGGTCAGATCGCCGAAACCGAGGCCGCGGGTGTAGACCGCGGCGACGGTGAGGGTGGTGGGTGTGCCGTCGCCGAGGTGCACTGTCAGCTCGCTGCCGGCGTGCAGCCCCAGCTGTTCGGCGGCGAGTTCACTGATCGCGGCGGTGCCGGGACGGGCGGTGAAACCGGCGAGCGAGCCGCTGGTCACCTCGGGGTCCCAGGTGTGGGCGAGACCGGTCTGGGTGACGCCCTGAGCAGTGAACTTCTCGAGGCCGACCCTGACTGTGGTCCGTACGACCTCGGTGGCGGCCGTCACGCCCTGCGTCCTGCGCACGGCCTCGGCGGCGGCAGACGGGACTCCGGGCCCCTGGGAGGAGAGGACCCAGGTGGCACGGGTTCCTTCGCGGGCCTGGGCTCGGGCCGCGTCACCGAGGGTCGGCTGGACGAAGAGAACCGTGCAGGTCATCGCGATGAGCAGGGTAAGCGGGGTGACGACGGCGGCCATCCGGATGGAGTTTCCACGGATGTTCGCGGTGGCGAGAGTGCCCCCGGAACCGGCCAGCCGGAACGGGCCCGCGAGCAGTGCCGCCGCCACCTTGACGAGCAACGGTCCGAGCAGCGACACGGCCGCGGCCAGCACCACGACGGCCAGGAAGGTGACGGGGGTCGAGGCCGCCTCGGTGCGCAGGCTGCCGAGTACGGCGACGAGCGCTCCGCCGCCCGCGAGCAGCACCAGACCTGCGGCGATCCGGACCACGGACGGCCGCTCGCGCTCGACCGTGGACTCGGCCATGGCCTCGGCGGGGCGGATACGGGCGATCCTGCGGCCGGAGATCCTGGCGGCTGCCCAGGCGCCGAGGAGCGTGACGGCGAGGGCGGCGAAAACCGGGAAGATGCCCGCGGTGCGTTCCAGCGACGGTGGGATCGCACCCATGTCGATGAATCGACTGTGGAGCCAGCCGGCGAGCGGCAGTCCGGCGAGCGATCCCAGCACGCCGGCCACGGCCCCGACTGCCAGCGCCTCACGCCCGAGAAGACGGCGGACCTGGCGCGGTGTGGCGGCGATGGCGCGCAGCAGGGCCAGTTCACGGTGGCGCTGCTGGATGGAGAGCGCAAAGGTGCCGACGACCACGAGGATCGCGACGAGGAGTGAGGTGCCACCCATCGCACCGCCCATGGAAACGAGCTTGATCCGGGCGCCCGCGGCATCCAGGAACTCGACGGGGCCGCGGTCGTCGCCTGTGGACACCTGCGCGGTGGTGCCCCTGAGCGCCTGCTCCACCTGCTGCTTCAGCCGGTCGAGGTCCGTGCCCGGCGCGGGCACCACACCGAGGGCGGTGACCTGGCCGGGACGGGCGGAGAGGCGGGCGGACTCGGCGCCGGAGAAGAAGAGAGAGGTCTGCTGCCGGAGGTCGCCGCGGTGGGCCGGGGCCGCGACACCACTGATGCGGTACGGGCGGGGAGCGCCGGTGGACTGCACGGTGAGCCGGTCTCCGGGGTTCAGGCCGGTCCGCTCGGCGAGGCCCCGGTCGATCACCACGTCGTCGGCGGAGGCGGGGGGACGGCCTGCGGTGAGAGCGAAAGGCGTGAGGGAAGCGGAGGCCCAGGAGTGTCCGTAGGAAGGCGTGGAAGATGTAGCGGCCTTGCCGGCAGGCTTGTCGGCGGACTGGGCAACGGGCACGGCGAGGAAGGTGAGTTCGGGGACCACCTTGCGTACGCCGTCCACGTTCCGGATCCGGTCCGCGGTGGCTGCGGGGATCCAGGCGCGCTCAGCGACGGGTTTCGCCTTGTGCTTGACCTTCGTCTTCCCGTTGCCCTTGTGCTTGACGGTGGTCCGGTGGACGTTCTGGTCGGCGGAGACGATGAGCGGAGCCGCGGCATAGCGCTCGGTCGCGATCCGTCCGCGCAGGCCGGTCTCCAGAAGCGTGCCGCAGGCGGTGACAAGGGCGGCGGCGCACATCAGGGCCAGCAGGGCGCCGAGGAACCCGCCCTTTCGGTCTCGGATCGTCTGCAGGGCGTAGCGCAGCATCATGATGCGTCCGTCTCTCTCGTGCGGTTGTCGGCCGCAAGGGGCGGGGCCGGGAAGGCGAGCAGCCGGGTGTGGACCGTGCGGGCGCCCGGCGGAGTGTCGGCGTCGGACCGCTTGTAGCGGTTCATGAGGGCGATGTACTCCTCGAAGAGCGCATGGAGCTCGGGGAGCGTGAGCCGGATGGTGCCGCGCGAGTACGGGAACGCGTCGGCCCACTCGCCCCGTTCGCCGCTGTCGCGCTGAAGCTGCTCGAAGAGGGCGAGGTCGGCGGCGTATGCGTGGCGGTTCAGCTCGTCCATGGCGAGCCGCACCTCGGGGCTCTGGCGGGACCGCGGCGGGAAGCGCCGGTCGCCGGGAACGGCCCGCCACCACCTCGCCCGACGCCGGTCCGGCTCCTCGGCCGGGATGTCCTCCACGAAGCCGTACCTGGCCAGTTCGCGCAGGTGGTAGCTGGTGGCCCCGGTGTTCAGCCCGAGGGCGCGGGCAAGGATCGCGGACGTCGCGGGGCCGTGCAGGGTGAGGTGCTGAAGGATCTGCTGCCGCCTCGGCTGTGCGAGCGCTCGGAGAGCGGCCAGCTCTGTGATCTCGGTGCCACCGGACTTCTCTGCCATGCGTCACACAATGCTCTGTGCACAGATACCTGGGCACTGGAGCGCGTCGGCGTCTTCGTACGGGGGCTTTCCCCCGGCAGCCGCTGTCCCGCCTCCCCTCGGAACCGCTCCGGAACCGACCCGGGACTGACCCGGGACCGACCGGGATCCGACCCGACACGCACCCGAATGGCTCACCCCGGTGGAGCACATTCGCCACAAGGCAGACATTCACCTCATACAAGGGACCGATATGACGGAGATGCCACGCAGATGCCGACCCCCGCCCTCACCCCCGACCAGCTCGACCGTCAGGTCGCCCGCCTCCATGACACGGAGGCCTGGCAGCAGATCATCACGGGCTGGGACATCACCGTCCCCGAACCGGTGCGTTCCGCCTCACCCGGCTCCGTGCCACACCCGGCGGACCGGCATCCGGCCGACTGGCGCGATCTGCTGTCCGTGACCGTCGATCAGCTGATCGCCGACTCAGTCCGCTCCGTGCCCCCGGCCGCCCCGCGCGAGCGCCCCCTCCCCGGGCGTCTCGGCGCGATCCTCCCCGATCGGTTCCACAGCTGGCGCCGCATCGGGCAGCCCGAACTGCGGCCCTCCACCCACCTCGCCTACGCTCGGCAGATCCTGACCGAGTGGGGCTGGCAGAACACCCCGTACCGGCTGCGGAACGCCCGCGGCGCCCGGTGCGTCTGCGGCGCCCTCCTCACCGCACACCGCCTGGGCTACGGCTCCCTCGGCACCGTGGACCGGGCCGGCGCCTGGATCGTCGCCGAGCTTCGCTCGCAGGGCTGGACCGACCTGATCGGCCCCTGGAACCGACACCCCGGCCGCACCGCGGCGGATGCTGTGGCCCTGCTGGACGCCACCATCCGCCGCGCCTCACATGCCGGACAGTGACCGCCGCGTCTCCCCCTACCCGCAGCCCCCCGGCGTGCACACCGTCACCGTGGACGCCCTCTGCGCTGAATACCCGTGCCGTATGCATCCGCTGCGTGCACGCCCCCTGTGTACGCAGCCCTGCACATCCCGATAGCGACGCTGTCAGAACGGCTCGCCCAGGCCTTCCGTGTCCTCGCCCTCTGCTTCGAGTGCCTGGCGCACCACGCGCAGGGCCATCCCCTCCCCGTACCCCTTGCGCGCGAGCATGCCCGCAAGGCGGCGCAGCCGCTTGTCGCGGTCCAGTCCGCGAGTGGAGCGGAGTTTGCGCGCGACGAGCTCGCGGGCCGTCTCCTCCTCCTGCTCGGAGTCGAGCTGCCCGACGGCCTCGTCGATCACCGCCGAGTCCACCCCCTTGGTCCGCAGCTCCCGGACGAGAGCGCGGCGGGCCAGCCCCCGACCGTGGTGCCGGGACTCCACCCAGGCGTCCGCGAACGCCGTGTCGTCGATCAGCCCGACGTCCTCGAAACGCGACAGCACCTCTTCGGCCACCTCGTCCGGGATCTCCCGTTTACGCAACGCATCCGCAAGCTGCTTGCGGGTGCGCGGAGTCCCGGTGAGCAGCCGCAGACAGATATTGCGCGCGTGCTCGACCGGGTCTCGCGGCTCCCCCTTCTCGGCCCTCGGCGAGGAAGGGGAGCCGCTGTTCCTGGAGCGGGTGCGGGCACGACGGTCCGCGCCCTCGCCGAATCGCCCGCCCGAGCCGGTGCCATGACTGGGACCGGCCTCCGGCCCGTATGCGGACTCGGACGCGGAATCGGTCGTGCGCCCGGTGACTCCTGGGCCGGGACCGGCGCCGACAGCGCTGTCCGGCCACTCCGTACGACGCGTCACGGTCTAGCTCTTGGCCGCCGCAGCCTTGGCCGGCTTGGCCTTGCCGGCCGGAGCGGGCACCGACTTCACACCGTCGGCCGGAGCCGCAGCGCCGCCCGCCGCATCCGCACCGGGCTCGACGCCCAGAGCCGCGTCCGGCCTGACGCCGATACCCAGCTTTTCGAGAATCTTCTTCTCGATCTCGTTGGCGAGGTCGGGGTTGTCCTTGAGGAAGTTACGGGCGTTCTCCTTGCCCTGGCCGAGCTGGTCGCCCTCGTACGTGTACCAGGCGCCCGCCTTGCGCACGAAGCCGTGCTCCACACCCATGTCGATCAGACCGCCCTCGCGGCTGATGCCCTGGCCGTAGAGGATGTCGAACTCGGCCTGCTTGAACGGCGGCGCGACCTTGTTCTTGACGACCTTGACCCGGGTGCGGTTGCCGACCGCGTCGGTGCCGTCCTTCAGCGTCTCGATGCGGCGGATGTCGAGGCGCACCGATGCGTAGAACTTCAGCGCCCGGCCACCGGTCGTGGTCTCCGGGGAGCCGAACATCACACCGATCTTCTCGCGGAGCTGGTTGATGAAGATCGCGGTGGTCTTGGACTGGTTGAGCGCGCTGGTGATCTTGCGGAGCGCCTGGCTCATCAGACGGGCCTGCAGACCCACGTGCGAGTCACCCATCTCACCCTCGATCTCCGCGCGCGGCACAAGCGCCGCGACGGAGTCGATGACGATCAGGTCGAGAGCGCCCGAACGGACCAGCATGTCCACGATCTCGAGCGCCTGCTCACCGTTGTCCGGCTGGGACAGGATGAGGCTGTCGATGTCGACGCCGAGCTTCTTCGCGTACTCGGGGTCGAGGGCGTGCTCCGCGTCGATGAAGGCCACCGAGCCGCCGAGCCGCTGCGCATTCGCCACCGCGTGCAACGTCAGCGTCGTCTTGCCGGAGGACTCCGGCCCGTAGACCTCCACCACACGGCCGCGCGGCAGTCCGCCGACGCCGAGGGCGACGTCGAGTGCGGTCGACCCGGTGGGGATCACCTCGATGGGCTCGTTCGGTCGCTCACCGAGGCGCATCACCGCGCCCTTGCCGAATTGCCGTTCAATCTGTGCGAGTGCGGCGTCCAGCGCCTTCTCGCGGTCGGTTCCTGCCATGGGTTCCACCCGATTTGCTTGAGTCGATCGCTTCACGTCAAAGACGCTAACCCCTGCCACTGACAATGGGCCTCGACGTCCTCCCGGCCTGTGGACAACTCCACGGTCGGGCCCGGGAAAACCCGGCCGGAATCCCATGAGAATGGATGTTCGATTTCAGTGTCAAGCACACCGCGCCGGACCGGCCCGCCCCCAGAGTAGCGCCCTAGCATCGCGCACTTGGGGAGTCAAGAAAACGTGGTCGATCTCATGCTGAATTCCGGCTGTATGGGGATATCGCCGACGGAACGAGCGGCCCTGGTCGCCGACGCGCCGCGCGGTACGGGCCGAGGCGCCGCCGTTCAGCTGGGAGCCGTCGGACCGACTGTCCACGTGAGCGGGCGGACGACCGGGACCCAACGGTCGGAGATGAACCGTCCGGAGACCATCGGTCAGACCGCGGCTCTCGTGGACGAGGCGGGCGGCCACGGGATCCCGGTGCGGGTGGACCATCTCGTGCCCTCGGAGGTCTGCGACGACGCCCGGAGGTACGTCCCCGAGGTCCAGGAAGCGGGCCTGCCGGACGACGTGACGGGTATCGCTGAGCCCGCCCGCGGACCGCACCCCCACGCCCCCGCAACCCGCGCTCCCGCACGGCGCGCGCGACGCCGTCTGCCGGGCCACCTGCCGTCCGGTTGTCGTTTCAGGCCCGCGGATCCGGAACGTTCGGCCGCTCGGCATCCGCGTCACCGTCGCTCCCCGGAGCCCGGGTCGCCACGCGCCGCAGCTGTGGGAGCACCGACTCGCCGCGCCGCCACAGATGCCGGCCGTGCACCCGTGGGTCGTCCGTCACGTCGTAGCGCTTCACATAGGCACCGAGGAATGCCTGCAGCGTGGCGACGGCCGGGATCGCGATGAGCGCGCCCACGGCGCCCATCAGAGCCGTACCGGCGATGACCGAGCCGAAGGCGACCGCCGGATGGATGTCCACGGTTTTCGAGGTGAGCTTGGGCTGCAGCCCATAGTTCTCGAACTGCTGGTAGATCACGACGAATCCGAGCACCCACAGGGCGTACCAGGGGTCGACGGTGAACGCGATCAGCATCGGCAGGGCGCCCGCCAGATACGTACCGATCGTGGGAATGAACTGCGAGACGAGGCCGACCCAGACCGCGAGCGCCGGGGCGTAGGGCACACCGAGGATCACCAGCAGGATGTAGTGCGCGATCCCGGAGATGAGCGCCATCAGTCCGCGCGAGTAGAGATAACCGCCGGTCTTGTCGACCGCGATCTCCCAGGCCCTCAGCGCTTCGGCCTGCCGGGCGGGCGGCAGCACGGAGCACAGGGCGCGGCGCAGCCGGGGACCGTCGGCCGCGAAGTAGAACGAGAAAAGGAAGATCGTCAGCAGCCGGAAGAGCCCGCCGAGCACGGTGGTCGAGACGTCGAGCACACCGGTCGCGCTGTTCCGGACGTACTTCTGCAGCCAGTCGGAGTGCAGCAGGCTGTCCTGAACCTCGACCCGGGAGAGATCGGTGTGGAAATTCTGGTTGGTCCAGTTGATCACCGAGTCGAGGTACTTGGGGAACTCCTCGACCATGTCGACGATCTGGCCCGCGAGCATCGAGCCGAGCAGCGCGACGAACCCGGCCGCGGCGATCAGCACCACGAGGAAGACCAGGAAGGTGGCCAGACCGCGGCGCATACCGCGCGCCGACATCCGGCTCACCGCAGGCTCTATGGCGAGCGCCAGGAAGAAGGCGATCAGGATATTGATCAACAGCCCGATGAGCTGGTCGAACGCCCAACTGCCGAGCCGGAAGCAGGCGTAGAGCGCCAGGGCGAGAACCATGGCTCGCGGCAGCCATGCGGGCATTCGCGCCGCCCCGCTGCCGGGAGGCGGGGTCGATGGCGCGGCCGGCGGGACGGGCTGGGTCAAGGGCGGCTGGGTCTGGGCTGTCTCGTCTGTCGGTGCCACGGATCCAGTCTCGCCTACGGCTGTGACAGCCGGCCGCCCACCCCGGGAACAGCTGAGGCCCAGCGGTGCGCGGGCACGGCGTCAGCGTTTGTCGGCGGGGATGCCGACCGCCGTGCAGACACCGCGCCAGACGTCCTTCGCCTCCCAGCCCTCGGCCAGCGCCTGGTGCACCGTACGCCCGCCGAGTTCGGCCATCACATGGTCGCGCGCAAAGGAGTCGGCGTACCCCGCACCGAAGTGGTCCGCCATCCGTTCCCAGAAAATCGTCAACCGCATGACCTCAGTATCCCGCTCCTGAGAGTGCAGCCGGGCGGCTACGCATTGTCGAGAGCGCTTACCGGCCTACGGTCGGTCCATGGCCGGAACAGGAGCAAGCCCCCTCAAACGTGCCGAGCAGTTCATCTGGCTCACGGCCCGCATCCTCGAGCAGCGGCGGTTCGCCCATCACTTCCTGGGAGGGAGCGCGGACGCGGTGGAGACCGCGCTCGGCGCCTATCTCAATGAGGACGGCGGATACGGTCACGCACTCGAACCGGATCTGCGGGGCCCTGTGAGCCAGCCGCTGCACACGGCCCATGCGCTCAGCGTCCTGGACTCCATCGGGCGCTGCAGCGGCCTGCGGGCGGAGCGGATCTGCCGCTTCCTGACCGATGTGTCGACCAAGGGAGGGGCGCTGCCCGCACTTCTCCCCTCGCAGCGCGGCTATCCGGCCGCGCCGTTCATCCCGATCGTCGACGACCCTCCGGCCCAGTTGCTGGCCACCGGCCCCGTCGTCGGACTGCTGCACCGCAACGCGGTGTGGCACGCCTGGCTGTTCCGGGCCACCGATTTCTGCTGGGCGGCGGTCGACGCGCTGGAGAAGTCGCATCCGTACGAGATCGAAGCCGCGGTCGCCTTCCTCGACGGCGCTCCGGACCAGGCACGGGCGGAGGCGGCGGCGGACCGCCTCGGGCGGCTGGTACGGGAACAGCGGCTGGCCGTACTGGATCCGGAGCGGCGTGCGGAGTACCCGGTGGCGGCCGGGTACGCACCGGGCGAGCAGCATTTCCCGTACGACTACGCCCGCACCCCCGAATCGCTCGCCCGCCGCTGGTTCACCGACGAGGAGCTGGAACGCTCGCTCGACCATCTGGCGGCGGAGCAGCAGGCTGACGGCGGCTGGCCGGTGAACTGGCGGCAGTGGGCACCGGGCACCGCCCTGGAGGGCCGCCCCCTGGTGACGCTCAAGGCGCTGCTGACGCTGCGGGCCCACGGCCGCAGCGTCCACTGAGACCGGGCGGCGCGGTCGCTTCCGACGCTGTCGTCACGGGGCGAAGGGGCTCGGCTCGATCGGCCGAACCCCTTACACGTTGCCTGTCCGAGCACGCTGCCTGTCCGGCCTGGTTGGCTATCCGAGCGCGCGCACCCCGGCCGTGACGACGACGGCAGCTCCCACGACCACCAGGAAGGGTGCGCGCACCACCAGGGCGAGTGCGGCGGCGGCGAGTCCCGCCCCCCGGGCGTCGAGCACCAGCTGCTCTCCGTTCCCGAAGGTCTGCTGCGCCGTGAGGGCCGCCAGGAGCGCCACCGGCAGGAGTGCGGCAAGACGCTGTACGAGCGGGCGTTCCAGTGCCCCCGCGGGGACCAGCAGTCCCAGCAGCTTGGCGAGGTAGCAGCCAGCGGCGGTGAGGGCGATGGCTATCCATACGTTCATCGGGCGTCCTCCGTCGTGGTCGCGTCCTTGGCCGGACTGTCCGTGGCCGATACCTTCCTGCGTCCCATCAGGAAGAGGACGGCGGGTGCGGCGAGCGCGGCAAGCAGCACGGGTACGCCCGCGGGCAGCATGGGCAGCGCCCCCAGGGCGAGCAGGACGGCGAGAGCGGCCGTGATGCGCTCCGTGGTGCTCTTCAGCATCGGAGCGAGCAGGGCGAGGAAGACGGCGGGGCTTGCCGCGTCCAGCCCCCAGGTGTCGGTGTCGCCGAGCGCCTCGGCGCCCAGCGCCCCCAGCAGTGTGGTCAGGTTCCACAGCACGTACAGGGTGAGTCCGGTGACGGTGAAGCCGATCCGTGCGGCCCGCCGGGTGGGCTGCGGCAGCGTCACCGCGGTCGTCTCGTCGATGACCCAGTGGGCGGCGAGCGGTCGCACGGCGCGCGGGAGGGCGAGCAGCTGTGACAGCCGCAGACCGTAGAAGGCGTTGCGTACGCCGAGGAAGAACGCACCGGCGGCGGCGGTGTACGGGTTTCCGCCTGCGGCAAGGGCGCCCACCAGCGCGAACTGCGAGGCGCCGGTGAAGACGAGGAGGCTGAGCGCGCAGGTCTGGAGCAGGCTCAGGCCGGAGCCCGCCGAGGTGACACCGAAGGCGAAGCCGGAGAGGCCCACCGCGATACCGACGCCGAGCGCGTCGCGGATGACGGCCGCGTCCGGCTTCGCCTCGCCGACGGCGGCGATGCCACCGGCGGTGACACCGTCGGCGGTCTCGGCTTTCTCGCCGAGTCTCTTGGAGGATGCTGTCTGTTCTGGCACGGCGGGAACGCTACGCGGACGAAGCAGGACCGGTCTTGTACGTTTTTGCGCGTTCGCGCTGGTACGCGCCGGGCGGCACCCCGACGATCCGGGTGAAATGACGGTTGAGGTGCGGCTGATCGGTGAAGCCGACCTCTGCCGCCGCGTCCGCCGGCGCGATGCCCGCATCGAGCATCCGCCGTGCACGCCGCACCCGGGCATCGGTGAGCCAGGTGTGCGGCGGCATCCCGTACTGCTTCTTGAACGCACGCAGCAGGGCGAAGGGGCTGGTGCCGAGCTCGGCGGCCAACGTCTCCAGTGTCGGAGGCTCGGCCATGCGGCTCTCCAGCACCGCACGCGCCCGCTCCGCGCCCTGGGCGCCGGCCGACCGGGGAGCACGGGCGGGCAGCACGCTGCCGTGGCGGCTGAGCAGCCGCGCGACCATGATCCGCAGCATGCTGTCGGCGGCGAGTGCGTTGCCCTCCTCGGCCGCCCGGTGCACCTCGCCGATGAGCCGGGCCGCCTCCGGGTCCAGGACGCTGGTCTCGGCGAAGCCGACCGTGCCGCGCAGCCGCGTCGTATCGGCCGCGATGTCGTTGATCGCCTGCGCGGACGGGTACAGCGTGGCGTACACCCAGCCCTCGGGGGCCCCGGCCCGGGCGGTGTGCGGCACCTCCGGATTGATCATGACAACGGTGCCGGGACCCGCGTGCACGGTGCCGCCGGGCAACCCGACGTCCTCAACGCCCCGGGTGATGGTGCCGAATACATAGCCCTCGTGGCTGTGGCGCGGGAAGGTGTGGCGGACGTACCGGGCGCGCAGAAGATCGAGGTCGGGCAGTTCCGCGTACTGCCAGTACCTAGCCCACTCCCCCGCGGCCGAATCCGGGGTCGGCCCCGGGACCGATGGTGCCGCCATAGCCGGAATTCTCGCAGGTACCGGCCGTGGTCAGCGTCCGGTACCGGCCATCCTCACGGTCCGGTACCGGCCCTCGTCACCTTTGTACCCTTGCCACCCCCCGGCATCAGTCCGTTGATGCTCCTATTGGCTGTCAAGCGGCGGTTAGCCAGTCGCGGTAGGCGTTGGCGAGGGTGTCGTCGCGGCGGGTGCCGCGTTCGATGCAG
>NZ_JBICXB010000029.1:0-84053 GCF_043200055.1 Streptomyces sp. NPDC048496
CTTGACAGCGCCGGAGGCCGCACGCACCTCGATTTCCCCTGCGGACCGGACGCCTGCCATGCCACCTTCGATCCACAGGTATTGACGATTACTCCGCTCCCACTCACATCCGCCAATGCGGCGTTGGGGGGAACGACCTCGACGACCGGGGTGATGTCGCCCAGGACCTGAAGAAGTGTCTCCCATGTTTCCCGAGGCGGTCCTGGCGCCCGGGTATAGATAACAGCCATCTCGCTCACCCTGCGCTTCCAGGACTGGAGAGCCAGAACTTTCCGCCCCCCATGGAGTCACCGCCGGCGGGCCTGAGATCCGCCCATGGATCCATTTCGACGCCGTTGGCAACTTGAATCGTTCGGCCATGCCTTCTCGTCTCAGGGGCAGGGCGCTCCTGGCGCTCTGCCAATCGGTCCGCCACAGCGTCGAGGCCTCCGGACCGGCGCAACTCCGCCAGTTCCATCAGATCCCACGCGGCAGAGCCGACAACACTGAGCGAACGCGGCCCACGGCGTTGGACTTTCCCGCGGACCAGCAGCAGCCAGCTGTGAAAGATCGTGTGAGCGCAGTCGGCCTGACTGTCGCTGAAGAAAGCCAGGTCTACCAGGCCGGTTGAGTCGTCGAGGGTGACGAAAATGATCCGCTGCGGCTCCCGCGCGGTCGCCTCTCCGTACGGGCTTGACTTGGTGCGGTGAACGATCGGCGGGGTCTGCGTCGAGGCCCGTACCCCGGCGACGAGAACCTGCCCGCCTGGACGGGCTCCGGCCAGATGCGCCGCGTCGGTGGCACCGATCTCCCGCAGCAGCCGGTGATGGTGCTCCATCAGATGCCTGGAGACGTCGATGCCGAGCGTGTTCAGCTCCGCGCTGAGGGCTTCGCGTCCGGTCATCTCCGGCAGACCACTCGGCTCCGCTCCGCCGACCGCCTCCACGTCGATGGGCAACTGGCCCTTGCTCGCGGACCGGGCGCGGGACTGCCGGTGGAGTTCGACGATCTGCAGCAGCAGATCCCGCCGCGTGAGGCGCCCGTCGTGCGGGGAGTTCAGAGCGCCGATCTCCGCGAGGCGTTCGGCGACCGGTCGGCTGGGCCGGGCCCGTTGCCAGAAGTCCGACAGCGATCCGTACGGCTGGGCCTCCTCGATCCGCGCGCATTCCTCCTCGCTGATACCGCGCACCGCGGACAGCGCGAGCCGCACGCCCCACTGTCCCCCGTCGGCCCGCTCCACGGTGTGCTTCGTCCTGGAGTGGTTGACGTCGACGGGCAGGACCGGGACGCCGCGTCGGCGGGCGTCGGCGACGATGACGCGCTTGGGCCACATACCGGGGTCGTGTTCGAGGAGGCCGGCCAGCAGGAAAGCCGGGTAGTGCGCCTTGAGCCAGGCGCTCTGCAGAGCCGGTACGGCGAAGGCGACCGCGTGCGCCCGGCAGAAGCCGTAGGCACCGAAGGCCTCGACGGTCTTCCACACCTGGTCCCGGACCGCAGGGCTGTAACCGCGGGCGGCCGCCCGGCGGTGGAACCAGTCCTTGATTCCGGGCAGTCGCCCCTTGTCACCGAGAGCCCGCCGGGCGACCTCGGCCAGAGCGCGATCGCAGCCGGTCAGCACCGACAGCGTCTCAATGATCTGCTCGTGCCAGATGGTCACGCCGTAGGTGTCGGCGAGCACGGGTTCGAGGTCCGGGTGGGCGTAGGCCGGTGTACCGCCATGACGTGCGGCGATGTACCGCTCGGGCATCCCCCCGGCAACCGGTCCGGGGCGGAAGAGACTGATGTCGGCGATGACGTCCTGCGGGTCACGGGGCTGCAGGCGCGAGAGAAGATCCTGCTGGCCGGGCGATTCGAGCTGGAACAGCCCTATGGTCTGGCTCTCCTGAATGAGTTTGAACGCGAAGACGTCGTCGAGCGGCACCTGCTTGGGGTCGTCCAGGTCAATACGGTTGCCGGTCGTCCGTTCGATCTCGACAACGGCGTGAGCCATCGCGGACTGCATCCGGACTCCCAGAACGTCCAGTTTGATGTTGCCCAGCGCCTCGATCTCCTCCTTGGCCGCCATCGCCATCGGGTAGTCGCCCTGGGGGGTGGGCTGCACGGGCAGCCGGTCCAGGAGCGTCGCGTCGCTGATGATCACTCCGCAGGGGTGCATGGCCATGCCGTGAACCAGGGAGTCGAGGCCCTCGGCGAGCTCCCACAACGGCCCGTACCGCTTCGCTTCGGCCGCCAGTTGACGCAGTTCGGGCAGTTCGGCGAGTGCGCCGGTGATGTCCGACGCCCGCAGGTGCGGGAAGCTCTTGGCGATCCGGTCGACGTCCGCCGGTGCGATCCCCAGCGCGAGGCCGGTGTCCCTCAGCGCCCGGCGGGCCCGGTAGGTCTCGGGCATCGCGGTGACCGCCACCCGCTCGGTGCCGAACCGGGCGAAGATCGCGTCGTAGCATTCCAGCCTTCTGGCGGACTCCACGTCGATGTCGATGTCGGGCAGCGATGCCCGTCGCACGCTCAGGAAGCGTTCGAACAGCAGGCGGTGATCGAGCGGGTTGGCCGTGGCGATGCCCAGCGCGTGGCAGACCATCGAACCCGCGCCCGAGCCGCGGGCCGCGACCCGGATGCCCAGCTCCCGGATGTCGGCCACGACCTGGCCGACGGCGAGGAAGTACGAGTCGTAGTTCAGCTCGGAGATCACGCCGAGCTCTTCGTCCAGCCGGTCGAGCGCCGCCCGGTCACGGTCCAGGCCGCGCCGGACCATGCCGGCCTCGCACTGGCGACGCAGAAACTGTGCCGCGCCGCCCGTTCCCGGCTCGACTCCGAGCACTGCCGGTTCCGGGAAGTGCGGTGTGCCCAGCCCCAGGTCCGCCCTGGGATCGACGGAGCACTCGGCTGCCGTGACGGCGGTGTCCGCCAGCAAACGGTCTGCCCGCCGGACGTCCGCTCCGGCACACTCGGCGATCGACTGCGCGATGCGCGCCATCGCTCCTTCGTCCTTGAGCCAGCGCTGCCCGCTGTCCAGGCGGCGCCGGTCGATGGGGCGCAGCAGTCGCGCGGCATCAAGGACGTCGGCGAGCCGGTGCTGCTCCGGGTCGGCATAGCGGACGGCGTTGGAGAGCACGACGGTGGTGTCGGTACGGTCCCCCAGCGCCAGGGTGCGGGCGGCCAGCCGCAGCGATCCCGGGCCCGTACCGGACCGCCTGTGCAGGACAGCCTCCAGCCGTACACCGCTGCCGAAGATCTCCCGCCACGGCGCCAGCAGCTTCACCGCGACGTCCTCCCGGCCTGCTGTCAGTGCCCGTACCGGCTCCGAGAGCGGTCCGAGCAGCACGATCAGACCGGGACCGCCGTACTCGCGCAGCGCCTCCCACGGCACCACCACCGGGGCCGCGCCGCCTGCCGTGCCCGCGTGCGCGGCCGACGTGATGCGGCACAGCCGTGCCCATCCCGTCCGGTTCCGCGCGAGCAGCACGACTCGCAGGAGCGGCTCGACGACGTGGGCACCACCGCGCGCCGGGGTGCGGCGGCGCTGCACCGGAGGAGGGGGTGCGATGGCCTCCACGGCCAGATCGATGCCGAAGATCGGCCGGATCCCGGCTCCGGCGCAGGCCTTCGCGAACCGTACGGCACCGGTGACCGTGTCCCGGTCGGTGAGCGCGAGCGCCGTCGTGCCGCGCTCAGCCGCTCGCCGGACGAGGTGTTCGGGGTGGGCGGCACCGTAGCGGGCGGAGTATCCGGACGCGACATGCAGATGGGCGTAACCCGCCATGCCGCACCTCCATCACTTCACCCCATTTGAACCCTTTGCCCAATACATCCATCGTACACTCGTTCGATTACTCTAACCCCCATCCACCTCGGACGATGACGTGATTCGAACGCATGGCCTATTCCGTGGCATTCCACACAGCGGCTCACCACGACTCCGCCGGCACGGGTCATCCGGCGGGCGAGCCGGGCAGCCGTTCGGCCCAGCCCCACCTGCGCAGACAGGGGGCACCCCGGACCATGGGGGGCATGACTTTCGCCGACGAGGTGAAGAAGGCCGTCGCTCCACGGGCCGCACTGCTCGTCATCGGTGTGCTCGCGCTGCAGCTGCTGTTCATCGCGTCCTACATCGGGGCACTGCACGCCCCGAAGCCGACGGACGTCCCCTTCGGGGTGGTCGCACCCCAGCAAATGTCCGCGCAACTCGTCACCGAGCTGAAGAACCTCCCTGGCGGCCCGCTGGCCCCGCGCGCGATCAGCGACGCGGCCACGGCCCGCGAGCAGATCCTGAACCGCGCCATCGACGGGGCACTGATCGTCAACCCGGCCGGCCCGACCGATACCGTCCTGGTCGCCTCCGGCGGCGGAGCGGCGCTGGCAAGCTCACTGACCGCGATCATGGAGAAGGTCGGTCTGACCCGGCAGCGCACGGTCAGGTCCATCGACGTGGCACCGGCTTCCGACCAGGACTTCGACGGGCTCTCGTCCTTCTATCTGGTCGTCGGCTGGTGCGTCGGCGGCTATCTCTGTGCCTCGATCCTCGCGATCAGCGCGGGCTCCCGGCCGGCCAACCTCGAACGGGCACTGATCCGGACCGGCGCCATGGCGCTGTACTCGATCGCGGGCGGTATCGGCGGCGCGATCATCATCGGACCGATCCTCGGTGCCCTGCCCGGAAGCATATGGGCCCTGTCCGGGCTCGGCGCCCTGGTCGTCTTCGCGGTCGGCATGATCACACTCGCCCTGCAGGCGCTCACCGGCATCGTCGGCATCGTCGGCATCGGCCTGGCCGTCCTGATCATCGTGATCGCGGGCAACCCGAGCGCGGGCGGCGCCTTCCCGCTGCCGATGCTGCCGGACTTCTGGCGGGCGATCGGCCCCGCGCTGCCACCGGGTGCGGGGACCTGGGTGGCGCGCTCGATCGCGTACTTCAAGGGCAACGCGGTGACCGGACCGCTGCTGGTGCTGTCCGCGTGGGCGGTCGTCGGCACGGCGCTCACCCTGCTGCTCGCCCTGCGCCGCAGGCAGGACGATGCGGAGGCGACGCGCACGGAGACGGTCCCCGGCAACTCAGCACCCACCTGAGGCGTGTTCCGGCAGCCGCGCCGCCCGTCTGCGGGCAACGGGTCGCCCGCGCCGAGAACACGCCCCGCGGCCTCACTCCCCGGCCAATTTCTCCGTCCGGGCCGGCACCCCTTCGGCCAGGGCGATTTCGACGCCCTCGCCTTCCCAGCCCTGCCGGGTGCGCCACAGGACCTGGATGCCGAAGACTTCGTGGACAGTGGCCGCTGACCAGTCCTCGGCCGGGGGCCCGGCCAGAACGAGGCAGAGGCGGTCGGCAGGCTTGGGCAGCGTGTGGTTGATCTCGATGAGGCGGACCGCTCCCGCGCGGAGGTCGGCGTACGTGGCGAGACCGGCACCGAGCACTTCGTACAGCAGGTGACCGTCCTCGGTCACGCACTCGACGTCGGCGACCGCGGAGTCGGACTTCGGCTGCCGGTCGGCTCGCAGGAGAGCCGCCATCAGTTCGAAGCGCACCGCCTCATGGGTCTTGCAGGTGCGGTCGGCTGCGGCCGAGGCCTCCAGGATGTGGCGAAGTCCGGTGCTCGGAGTTGCCTGTTCCGATGGGGCGGAGGCGACTGCGGTGGCGGTCATGGGGTCGATTTCCTTCGGCTCGGACGACGCGGGGGTCTCGGACGACGCGGGGGTCTCGGTCGGATCGGACGGCTCGGGGGTCGCGGCCGGCTCGAATGGCGCTGACCGCGGCGCGGAAACGGGATGGCCTGGCGTGCCCTTCGTCCCCGGGTCGGCCGCGGCACCGATGCGCCGCTCGATGGTCCGCCGTGCTTCGGCCAGGTCCTCGGCCCAGCCACTGAGCTCCAGCTCGGCACGGAACCGGTCCAGGTCCGGCGTCCCGGAGGCCGTCGCCCGGTTGGCGTTGGCCGCCAGGTCCCGTAGCAGGTTCAGCCGGGTCCTGTCCGGGGATCCGAGTACGCGCCAGACATCCAGCCAGTCGTGCTGGTCCAGGCGCAGGCAGCGGTTGGCCATGCCCTTGAGCTCCGAGAGCCGGGCTCGGAAGTCGTCCGGGACGTTCCCGCCTGCCAGCTCCTCGACGACGCCGAGCGCTTCCGCGTACCGCGGGGCCATGGTGGGCGAGATGGGCCGGCGGCCGCGTTCGTCGACCGTGACGAAGCTGACGCTGGACGCGTGGCGCAGCACCCAGGCGTCCAGTTCCACCCCTCGGGACGGGGGCGTGGAGCCGTGGCGCACGGCCATGAGCAGCGGACGGTGGGTGGTGGGCGAGACGGCCTCGACCTTGTAGTTGCCGCCGGTGGTGTGGCCGATCACCCGGACCCGGATGTCGGTGCCGATCTCCGGGATGTCTCCCGCCGCCTCCGGTTCGGAACCGGTGTCCGTGCCGATGCCGGGGAGCGACTGCCCCGGGCTGTCGGCCGTGTCCGTCAGGGCCTCCGGGAGCGGGGCGGTGTGCAGAACCGTCAGGCTCTGGGTGCTGCGGGTCAGCGCGATGTAGAGCTGGCGCAGGCCGGACAGGCCGCGGTCGGCGATGGTGGCGGGCTCGACGACCAGGACGTGGTCGTACTCCATGCCCTTGGCCTGGGCGGCGGCCAGGACGGTCACGGCCCGGCGCCCCTCTTCCGTCATGCCGTGGGCCGCGTCCAGGTGGCGGCCGATCTCGTCGAGCCAGCCGGAGTCGTCGGGGACGATGACAGCCACGGAACGCAGCGTGCGCCCGTCGCTGCTGCCGACGAGGCGGACGGCCTGGTCGACGGTGTCGCCGAGCAGCTTCCACGGCTCGGTCGCGATCGTCCGTACGGCGTCGGCACCTGCCTCGCGCACGGCCCGCGGATAGGGCAGCGAGGGTGCGACCGTACGGGCCAGGGGGGCGACGAACTCCATGATCTCGGCGGGCACGCGGTAGCTGGTGGTCAGCTCTTCCACGCGCCAGTCGCCATGGTCGGACAGGAGTGCGCCCAGGCGGTCCCACCCGGCGTACGGATAAGGGCCGGTGGCCTGAGCAAGGTCGCCGAGGACGGTCATCGAGCCGCCCCTCGCGACGCGACGGCGCAGAGCGCGGGCCTGCATGGGGGTGAGGTCCTGGGCCTCGTCGACGACGATGTGACCGTAGCGCCGCGTCGTCTCGCCCGTGACGAGGTACCGGAGTTCTTCCAGGCAGACGCGGTCGTCCAGGGTCCAGGGGTCGTCCTCGGCCTTGTCGGTGCGCGGGCGGTGCAGAGCGGCCTGCTCCTCCTCGTCGAGGATGCCGTCGGCGCAGGCGCGCAGGAGGTCCGGCGAGTCGTAGAGGCTGCGCAGGGCTTCCCTGGCGCCGGGCGAGGGCCAGACACGTTCGAGGAGGCGCTCCACCCGGCGGTTGCGTTCCAGGCTGCGGCGGATCGTGCCGTCCGCACCGCGACGCGGGGCGAGGGCGGTGAGTTCCCGAAGGAGCCGGTCGACAAGCAGGCTGCGGAAGCGGTCGCGGCGCTCGCGGTAGGAGCCGTCGCCGTCACGGGCCTCGTCGAAGAGGGCGCGGATATCCGAGCGCGGAACGCGCAGGGTCGTGCTGCCGGCGGTGACGGCGAACGCGGGTTCGTCGCCCTCGAAGGAGGGCGGGGCGAGCTGACTGTCGAGGGCCTCGGGGCGGCACTCGTGCTCGACGCGGCGCCGCAGGACGGCCGCCATGCGCTCGTCGGACTTCACCAGCCGTGCCCGCGGAGTGTCGGTGCCGAGGATCTCGCCGTCCCACAGGCGGGAGAGCTGGACGGCGTTGACGTCGCGGGTGCCGAGCGTGGGCAGGACCTGGCCTACGTAGTCGAGGAACCGCTGGTGCGGGCCGATGACGAGGATGTCCTGGGCCTTGAAGTGGTTGTTGTTGACGAGCCAGGTCACGCGGTGCAGACCGACGGCGGACTTACCCGTGCCCGGACCTCCCTGCACGACGAGGATGTCGGACGGGGAACCCGTGACCAGGTCCATCTGGTCACGGCGGATGGTCTCGACGATGTCCCGCATGCGGCCGCTGCGCGAGCGCTGGAGCTCCCGGAGCAGGAAGTCGTCCGGCTGGAGGGGCTTGCGGCGCTGCAACCGGGCGACATCGGCGGGCGTGCGGGCCGACGTACGTTTTCCGCGCTCGCCGGCTTCCGGCTGCTTCGCGGCTCGGGGCGGTGCTTCCGCCCCGGCCTCGTCGGCGGTGGCGGGCTCCGCCGTGATCGCGTCGTCCCCGGCGGGCCGCGGTTCCGGGACGGCTTCCAGCACAGGGGCGACAGGTACGGGAGTCGCCGAGGCGATGTCGTCGAAGTAGTCTTCGACGACCTGCTGCGCGCAGCGTAGTTGCCGCCGCAGGACGACGTCGCCCGGCGTGTGCGGCTGCGCCTCGAACCACTTCGTGGCCAGCGGGCTGGTCCACAGCACGACGACGGTGTCGCGGGTCCGGACATCGGATACGGCGCGGCGGCCTACGTACCAGGGGCGGGGCTCCTCGCCCGGGTCTTCCGGCGCGTCGACACGGGCGATCACCAGGGACTCCTCGCCCAGCCCCCCGTAAGCCTCGGCCTTCTTCACGACGTCGAGCCGGTTGGCGATACCGTCCTTGCCGCTGGCCGCGGCCTGGGCGGCCGACGTCCCGGTCATCTCGGCGAGGCGCGCGGTATAGCAGTCGTACGCCCGGTCGACGGCCTTCTGCTCCTCTGCAATGACCTGGTTACGAGCGATGGTGTTCATCTGCTGTCCCTCCCTGGCGCCGTCCGGCGAAACGCCGCACCGGGTATACGTCAGCGCCGCGCTGAATGGCCATCAGGATCCGTTTCTTCACGGTGAGTCGGAGCCTTGCCCCGAGCCGGACTCCCGCCCCCCGTTGAACGCGGATCAGGTCACGCGCGGGCCGGCCCTTTGCGCGGCGACAGCCGCGAACACGGCACCCTTCTGAAGCTGTCACCAACGCAAGCATGTCAGTCATTGACTGAGTTCACAAGCTCGTCCGACACTTCTCGGCCACCCTTGAGCGCCGGACGACAACTCGTCCGGATATCGCCTGCACCACGACCGCCGGTGCACCAAAGTGCCTGCGCACAGCACTGTCACTGACATGCCATACGATGCGCACACTTGTTCACAACCCTTCCGTTTGAGGATTCCTACGTCATGTCTCTCGGTGTCACGTCCCGTTCCCTGCGCGGTATATCCGCTGTCGTAGCCCTGATCTCGGTCGGAGCGGTGGGATGCTCCGAAGCCCTCGACAGCGCAAAGACCGGCGCCAAGAAAGTGGTTCGCCAGCGATCGGTCTTCTCGCTCGCGACCGGTGACTGCTACAACCCGAACAACGAGGCGCCCAAGAGCGAGGAGTTCAGCGTCGAGGTCGTGCCGTGCAAGGAACCGCACAAGGGCCAGGTCGTCGGTGACTTCAAGATCGACGGGCAGTCGGCGTACCCCGGCGAGGACAAAACAGCGCAGATCGCCGACGAGCGATGCCCGGCCGAGGCGCAGAAGTTCACCCCCGACGCCTGGGCCCTGCCCAAGGGCGTCGACGTCTACTACTACTCCCCCACCAAGGAGAGCTGGGCGACGGGCGATCGGGCCGTGAGCTGCACATACACCAAGGAAGAAGGCACGTTCTCCGGTTCGCTGAAGAGCAAGCCCCTGAACGCCGACCAGCTCGCGTACCTGAAGGGTTCGAACGCCGTCTACGAGGCCCTGTGGACGAACCAGCCCGAAGCAGAGCATGTCGAGGACGACCTCGTCGGCTACAAAAAGCAGGCCAAAGCCGTTACCGCCGCGCTCGGCACCCACCTCACGGCCCTGAAGAGCATTCAGCAGCCGGAGACCGCCAAGCTCCGTGCACGGTTGGAGGAGACCGCCGGTGCGTGGGAAAAGGCCGCCTCGGCCGGTGACACGGACGCCTTCTACCTCGCCTACGACCGGGCCTTCGCCGGTATCGACCCGGGCAAGACGGTCGCCGCCCGCAAGGAGCTGAAGCTCGCCACCACCGTCCCGGCCGACGAAGCCGAGGTCTGGGCCGGCTGACACAGTTCACAACCCACCCGCCTGGTTTCAGCCATGGGCACAGCCGACCGTTCGGCTCTCGCCGGTGGCATGACCCCCGGCGGGTTCGCGTAGACAGCGTGGGCGCGCAGTTCCTGTTCCACGGCGCCAGATCTCCAGCGGGTCTTCCTCGGTCGGAGGAACAGCGAGAGCGGCAGTCTTGAGAAGGTCGCGAAAGGACACGTCGCGCAGGACCTGCCTGTCCACCGCTTCCAGCCGGTGTTGCGGGTTGGGCCCACCGGTTCGGGCAGGACACCGGTGGGCCTCGGTGAGACGGGGGCTGCTTCTCGGCGAAGATGTCCGGCACCTACGGCGGCCGCGTGGAGCGACGCTGTCCGATCCCCTCGGACCGGCCGATCTTCTTCCCGGTGCTCAATATGCAGCACACCAGGTCGTACTCGAGGGTCCCACAGTCCATGACGGTGGCGGAGGCCACGGCATCGCTCAACGGCATTCCGTTGCCGCTGCAGGAGTTCTCCGCGCCGTTCAGGACGGGGCTGACCCAGCGCTACGCATGGGGCATCTGGGGCGGCATCGCGTCACTGACTCCCGGTCAGTACGTACTGGAGATCAAGGCCAGGGCCACGAACGGTTTCTGGGTCGACACGACCTACCACCTGGAGTCGAAGGCCTCCTGATCCGGGCCGCTTTCCTATGGGGCCGGCGCCGTCTCCAAGAGCGTCACCTCCGCCCAGACCGTCTTGGTATAGGCGTCGCGGACTGTGCAGCCCCAGCGGTTCGCGTAGGCGTCAATGAGCAGTAGGCCGCGGCCAGAAGTGGCATCGGTGGGGGTGGGGGGCGGGCTCGGCAGAAGTCGGTCGGGTCGGGTGTCCGTTACCTCGATATGCAGGGCATGGGGCAGGAGGCGGAGCGTCAGCCGGAAGTCGCGGCCGGGGAGGTGGCCGTGGGTGATCGCGTTGGATGCCAGCTCGGCCGTGACGAGGGCGACGGTCCGTGCGGGGTCTGAGTCGTGCGGGAGGCCGCACCACTCCGTGAGCTGCTGGACTGCGAGGGTGCGTGCGAGTCGCGCCCCGCGTCGGGTGCTGCTGAGCCGCAGGCTGAACTCGGTTGCGGGTGGATGCGATTCGGGGGTGATTGCTTGTTGCTTCACGCCGCCATCCTGGGTGCGCGTGAACGGCACTGACCAGGCGTGATGGCCGTACGCGGGGACGGTCGTACGAGGGTGGGGTGCGTCGCTCCCCTTGGTTGTACGGGGCTTGTACGGGTGCTGTACGGGTCGGGGCCGTGTCCCGGGAATGTCCCTTCCTGTTGAACCTTGCCCAGTCGCAGTGCGGTGACCGGAAGGGCGTGAGGGCAGTGCGGGATACGCGGAACGGCCGCGCAACAAAGGTGAAGGCGAAAGAGGAGAACGACCTGCCGGGGGTGTGGGTGGCGTACGGCAGGCTCCTCCAGCATCTGCGTAAGCGGGCCGAGATGAACCAGCAGGCACTCGGGGACGCCATCGGCTACTCGCTGGAGCAGGTTGCCTCGGTGGAGCAGGGGCGACGGCCGGCAAAAGAGGCGTTCACCGTGGCGGCTGACCGGGTGCTGGCTGCGGGCGGGGTGCTGGAGGTGCTCCAGGACGAGGTGGACCGGGCGAAGCTGCCTCAGTTCTTCCGCAGCTTCGCGCTCATCGAAGCGGAGGTGGTGAGCCGGTTCTCGTACGATCCGCTGCTGGTGCCGGGGCTGTTGCAGACGGAGGGGTACGCGCGGGCGGTGTTCGCGGGGCACTGTCCGCCGCTGAGCGATGAGATCGTCGACCAGCACACGGAGGCACGGCTGGCACGGCAGAAGTTGCTGACGCGGAACCCGCTTGCGGAGCTGTCGTTCATCGTGAGCGAGGAGGCGCTTCGCGATCCGGTGGGCGATGCGGAGGTGATGCGTGGGCAGCGGCAACGCCTCTTGGAGGTGAACGCGTTGCGGAACGTCGCGGTTCAGGTCATGCCCGCCGGGCGCGGGTTTCATCCGGGGAAGAACGGGCCGTTCGTGGTCGTTGAGTCGAAGGAACTACGGCACCTCGGGTACTTCGAATCGCAAGGCGTCGGGTGCGTTGTTCATGATCCTGCTGACGTCAGCGCCTTTGGAATGCGATATGGCAAGCTGCGATCGCAGGCCCTGAACGTCGAGGAGTCTGCGCGGCTCATCGAACGGATGGCGGGAGAGACATGAGCGTGGAGCAGGTAACCGAGAACGCGGACGAGCTGCGCTGGTTCAAGAGCAGCTACAGCGGATCGGACGGCGGCGACTGCGTGGAGGTGGCTGCCGGTCACGACGCCATGTACGTAAGGGACTCGAAGGTGGCGGGTGGCGGACCGGTCCTGCGAGTCAGCCGGGGCGAGTGGGCGGCCTTCTTGTCGCTCACAGCCGGGTAGTGCCGAGCCGGGCTTCTGAACGGAACAACGGGCTCGCCCACGTCACTTGAAGTGATGCGGGCGAGCCCGTTGTCATGCTGACGGTTCAGAACAGGGCGCCCTCGGCAGTTTGTTGCCGATGCCCTCCCCGGTCATGGTCAGGCGCGGGTCCACGTCCGCGAGGGACTTGACCAGGCCGAAGTCGAGGATCTTGACGACGGTCGCCCAGCACCATTCCCGGTGCGAACGTCTGCACATCTCCCACCCTCCACATGATTTGCACAGTGACACCACAAGCCGAGCCTGTGAACAAAGTCAATATGCGTAGTAGCCTGCCAGTACTGCGGCCGCCGCTGGGATGCCGACCCGCCTAGCCCGCCAAGGACCCCGGAGACCCTCGATGAGTACAACCAACGCTGTACCGGTCAGCCTGGCCGAGATCGCCCGGATCGCCGGGGTGGGACGCGCGGCGGTGAGCAACTGGCGCCGCCGCCACGACTCGTTCCCCTCACGCATCGGCGGCACGGACGTCAGCCCGCAGTTCTCACTCTCCGAGGTCGAGCAGTGGCTGCGCGGCAACGGGAAGCTGACGGACGCCGGCGCCCGCGAGTTCCTGTGGCCGCGGTTCGAGGCGCTCGGCAGCAGGGACGAGTCGGGGCTCGCCATCGCCGAGGCAGCCCGCCGGATGCGCTCCCCCCGGGCCCGCTCCGCGGCACCGGGACTCTCCACCGAAGCAAAGGACCTGGTCGGCGAAGCTGCGCGTCTGGGGCGCGGCGAAGGGCCACGCCAGACGTTCGAGTTCTTGCTGCAACGGTGGCTGGACACACACGTACGGCAGCTCAGCACCACACCTACGCAACTGGCCACGCTGATGGCCCGGATCGCGCTCGACAGCCGGCTCGGCGAAGGTGAAGGAGGGCTCACGGTCTTCGATCCGGCATGCGGTACGGGGCATCTGGCAGCAGCTGCCGCTCAGGAGTACGACGGTCCGGGTCTGACGTTGCTGGCGTGCGAGCGGGATCCGGCTCTGGCTGCCCTCGCGTCCGCGCGCCTCGACTTCGTGACCGAGGGCCGGGACGTCCGCACGGAGATCGCGACCGTCGACGCACTGCGCGACGATCCGTTCGCCGGCCTGCGGGCGGATATCGCACTGTGCAACCCGCCGTTCAACGAACGTGACTGGGGCTACGAGGAACTGGCCACCGACCAACGCTGGACACACGGCCTGCCGCCGCGCACCGAGCCGGAGCTGGCCTGGGTACAACACCTGCTGACACACCTCAGGCCCGGCGGGACCGCAGTCGTCGTCCTGCCTCCGGCCGTCGCATCCCGCAAGGCGGGTCGCCGTATCCGTGGGTCACTGCTGCGTACCGGACTGTTGAGGGCGGTCGTGGCACTGCCGCCAGGATGCGCGCAGCCACACAGTGTCTCGCTTCAGCTGTGGGTACTCCGCGCAGCACCGGAGGGCCCCCAAGCCGGCCCAAGCGCTCAGGATGCCCTCCTGGTCGACGCGACACGGCTGGGGAAGCCGGGTACACGCGAGCAGGGGCCCGACTGGGATGCACTGACCGGGTTCGTCCGTTCCGCCGTCTCGGAACTCGACAAGCCCGGAGGCGAACTGCCCGAAGGTGCCGTACGGGTGTCCCTGCTGGACCTGCTGGACGACGAGGTGGACGTCACCCCGGGCCGTTACACGGCATCCGGCAGCGAACCGTCCGGGGTCGAACTCGCTGCTTCGTGGGACGCGCTGGCCGGCTCTCTGAGCGAGCTCGGCGATCTGACGAAATACCTGTCGCAGATCGGCCTCTCCGCAGCGGAGCCGCGGACAACTGCCACCGTGGGGGATCTCGTCAAAGCAGGCGCGCTCACCTTGCTCTCGGGGCAGCAGCCTTCGGACAGCACGGCGCCGCCGCAAGGAGCGGGTGTTCCGCTGCTCACCGTTGCCGACCTGCTGATGGACGGCACCCCCAGTGGGATGCTGGATCCGGGCGCCGCCCAGACCGTGGCCGAGGAGGGCGACGTGGTGGTTGCGGGGGTCGTTCGCGCGTTCAGGGCGTGGGTGCATCAAGGACCGCCGGTCGCGCTGGGGCCCCAGCTGTACGCCCTGCGCGTCACCCCGGAGAAGCTGGATGCCCACTTCCTCGCCGGCTGCCTGCGCGCACCGGCCAACGGACGCCAGGCGGGTACCCACGCGTCCAGTTCGTCCCGTGTCGACATCAGACGACTCCAGGTGCTCCAGCTCCCCGTCGAGGAACAGGCCACGTATGCCGAGACCTTCCGCCGTCTCACCGCCTTCGAGGCGCTGCTGACCAAGGCGGAGGGCCTCGGCAAGGGGCTGGTGGCCGATGTGGGCGACCGGCTCGCTGCCGGCGGTCTCGCAACTGCCCGCGGCGGGTCGTCTGCGCCGGCACGGGCGCACAACTGACGGACCCGCCCGGACGGGCCGACGTACCAAGCCCGCCCGGCACACTCAAGTCCGACCGGCGATCGAGGACACCGCAGCCCAGGACGCACCTCAATCGTCGGACGGGCCAAAGACCAAGCCCGTCCGGCGATTGAGGACAGAGTGGCCGCCGGACGCCTCCGACTTCACCGCACCGGCCAGATAGAACACAAGGTCGACTTCAGGACGCACACACGATCGCACCGTTCCACCCCACCCCGTTCACCTACCTGGAGCCGCACCACATCGGGTCCGTCTGCGAACACACCGTGCGACCGGCCGGTCGACAATGGGTGAGGGCTGGACCTGTCCGGTATTCGCTGTTGATTTACCTCAATTGCCATTCCTTTCAAGGACTTTGATGGGCCATCATCGAATTGGTGGAAAAGTCGGGCACTTCGTGCCCGCACGGAGTGGAGGAGGCGCGGAGTGCGCAATCGGGTGCGCGCAAGGGACGGGCGGCATCTGATGGTGGAGCGTCTGGGCGACCCGCAGGGGAGACCGGTCTTCCTGCTCCACGGAATGCCCGGCAGCCGGCTCGGTCCGGCGCCGCGCGGCATGGTGCTGTACCAGCGCAAGACACAGCTCATCACCTATGACCGGCCGGGCTACGGCGGCTCCGACCGGCTGGCGGGCCGCTGCGTGGCGGACGTCGTGGAGGATGTGCGGGCCATCGCGGACTCGCTCGGGCTGGAACGGTTCGCCGTGGTGGGCCGTTCCGGCGGCGCCCCGCATGCCCTGGCCTGCGCCGCACTGATGCCGGACCGGGTCACCCGTACCGCCGCTCTGGTCACGCTCGCCCCCTGGGGCGCGGACGGACTGGACTGGTTCGACGGGATGGCCGCCTCCAACGTGCTGGCGTACTCCACGGCGGCGGCCGACCCGGACGGTCTCGCGGAGTCCTTCATCTCCCGGTCGGCAGTGATCAGACAGGATCCGGTCAAGCTCCTCGACGATCTCCGCCGGGAGCTGACCGACTCAGACCGGGTCGTCGTCAACGACGCCGGAATCCGTACCATGCTGCTGCGCAACTACAGTGAGGGGCTGCGCACTTCGGCGTACGGATGGATCGACGACGCGATCGCGTTCTGCACCCCATGGGGTTTCGACCCGGCGGACATCACCGGCCCCGTGATGCTGTGGCACGGCGAGAAGGACGTCTTCTCACCGGTCGGACACTCCCGCTGGCTGGCCGGGCAGATCCCGGGCGCCACCGCGGTGCTGGAGCCGACGGCGGCGCACTTCGATGCGCTGTCCGTGCTCCCTGGCATCCTCAACTGGCTGTTGGAGGAGCACGCCACCGCCGCCCCCTCGAAGGGCTGAGCCAGGCGGGGCCCGCCATCGGCGGGCCCCGCCTGGCTCAGATCGTGATCGGTTCCAGTTCGCGCTGGAACCGGCTGTCCTCCCTGGCGATCCGGGTCAGCGGATGCTCATCGCCGAGCTGTCGGGTCAGCTCTTCGACCACTTCCGCCCGCACCTGCAACGCCTCGTCCTTGCGCCCCATCGCATCGAGCGTGACAGCCATGTTCGACGTCATGGCCAAGGTCTCCGGATGGTGCGCCCCGAGGGCCTCCCGAAGCTGCGCGGACACGTGCCGCTCCGTCGACAGCACGATGTCGAGGTCGCCGAGGTCCGCGGTTGCGTTGGCCAGGTTCATGACGCAGAACAGGGTGTGCGGATGCTCGCGTCCGAACACCTCGCGCATCAAGGCGACCACCCGTTTCAGCAGTTTCTCCGCCTCCTCCGCCGCACCGGCCCCCGAGACATAGACACCGAGGTTGTTCTGGGCGGCCAGGGTGTACGGGTGTTTCTCCCCCGGGACCTTCATGTACTGGTCGACGACTTCCTGTGCGGTGTCCCTGGCCTCGACCGCCTCGCCGGCCGCGAACAGGTCGGCCGCCATGTTGAGATCACAGGCCAGCGATTCGGGGTTGGCCGAGGTGTACTTGGCCCGGTACCTGGCGCGGGTGGCCACCGTCAGTCTGCGGGCATCCTCCAGCCGGCCCGCCCTGCGCAGCGAGACCGCGAGGCTCTTCGCCGCACTCAGCGTGCCGGGGAAGGTTCGCCCGAGGTGTGTCTTGTAGCTGTCGTAGGTGCGGCTGAGCAGACCGACGGAGTCCTCGTACCGTCCCACGTCCCGCAGATCGCGGGCCAGGCTCATGGCGGAGGACAGGCTGTACGGATGGTTCGCGCCGAGCACCTCGGTGCGCCGGTCGTAGACGTCCTGATCGATCTCCCTGGCCCTGGCGTACTGTCCGACGAGGCGCAGATTCAGAGCCAGGTTGTTGGCCGCCGCCAGCGTCCTGGGGTGTGAGTCGTGGAAGATCTGGCTGAACCCCTCGTGGGCTTCGGTCGCCAGCTCGATCGCCCGGTCGTACTCGCCGAGGGTGCCAAGGTCCGTCGCGAGGCTACTGGTGGTCATGTACGTGTGCGGGTGCTCCGAACCCAGTACCTCCCGCTGCCGGGCGAGGGTGATCTCGTCGAGTTCCTTCGCCTCCACATAACGTCCGCGCGCACGATAGATGTTGGAGAGGTGGAAGCAGAGGTAGAGGTACTGGAGATCCCGCTCGCCGAGCATCTCCTCCCATGCCTCGCGCAGTTCGGCACCAAGGGTGCCGGCCGTCCTGAAGTCACCGCGCTTCCACAGGTAGCGCACCCGGTCGATCAGGAGCCTGCGGGTCTCGGGTTCCCTGCAGTTGCGCGCATCGGACGGGCCGAGGTGCGGCCATATGGTCGCGAACCGCGGCCAGGTCAACGGGTTGTCGATCGGCTCGTCGTCATCGGGCCGGGCACCCGCCAGAATGCGGTGGACGACATGCCGGGCGTCACGCTGCTCCTCCTCGCTGAGCTGCGCCCGGATGACGGCCTGAACGAGGCGGTGCACCTGGATGGAGTTGGAAACCTGGTCGACCTTGGCGAGGGCGAACCGGCCGATCTCCCGGATGACCCGCCCGAGCACCAGCTTCTCCTGGAGCGACGCGTCGTACGGCTTCAGCGCCTCGATCATCTCCTTGCTGTACAGGAGGTTGGCGTTGATCGGCTCGGGAGCGAAGAAGGCGCAGAGCTGCAGCAGCCGCACCGCGGCGGGCGAGCGCTCCTTGAGGCGCTGGATGGAGATGTTCCAGGTGGCGGCGACGGGTTCCGGGTAGCCCGCGGGCTGGTTGAGGGCCAGGACCTGAGGGGCCTGCTGGGCGAGCTGTTCCAGATAGGCGTCGATGGGCGTGGCGGTCTCCGCGATCCAGGCCGCCGCCTGTTCCACTGCGAGCGGCAGGTCACCGACAGCGGTGGCCACCTGCGCGGCGTCCTCGACGCTCAGCCCCGGGGCGCGGCGCTGGAGGTGCTCGATGGACTCCTCCCGCAGGAAGACGTCGACAGGCAGCGCGTCGCCGTGCTGGGACCAGGTCTGGTTCCTGGAGGTGACCAGGATGTGACCGGAGCCGCCCTGAGGGAAGTAGCGCCGGAGCCGTTCGGGGTCGTCGGCATTGTCGAAGACCAGCAGCCAGCGGTCCGTCGGAACTCCGCGACGCAGCAGGTCGACGGCCTCCTGGGAGGCCGCGGCCATGTCGTCGCCGCCCTGGGCGCCGAGCCGGACGCCGAGTTCGGCGAGGCCGGCCACCACGTCGTCGGTCTGCTCGGACGATATCCACCACACCAGGTCGTAGTCGGCCATGAAGCGGTGCACATACTCGAGAGCGACCTGGGTCTTGCCGACGCCACCGAGCCCGTACAGGGTCTGCGGCTGGGGAAGCACGACGGCCATGCCGCCGCCGAGCTGGTCGCGCATCCGTTCCAGGACCAGGGAGCGCCCGGTGAAGCCGGGGTTGCGGGGTGGTGCGTTCCAGATCTTCGGCACGGTGCCGGGGAAGCGGGGCCCGGGCGCGACCCCGTCGACGAGCTGCACCGGGCGGTCCAGGGCACGCATCAGCGCCGCGGTGGCGTGCACCTCGTCGAGCCGGAAGAGGTCGACGGGGTTGCGGTCGATGTAGGCCGCGGAGAGGCGTACGTCCCCGACCCTGAGAGGGAGCAGCTGACGCCTGCCGCCGCCCGGGTCCTCGGCGACCGCCCTTTCCCACAGGCTGACGGCCCGCTGGGACTTGAGATAGGCGCTGGAGAGCAGGACGACGGTACGGGTGGCGGTCTCGGCCGCGAGTTGCGCCGGGTCGGCCTCGCCGGGCTCGGCGGAGACATCGCGCGGGACGACGCGGAATCCGGCCCGGGTGAGGACCGACTCGATCCAGTCGGCCCACATCCGGTTCTCCGCCACATAGTTGAGGAAGAGGTCGGCGGGCAGTGCGGGCCTGCGCCGGGTGAAGGCGTCGCGGATGCGGAGCCGTACCTCTTCCCCCACGGGGGGCATCGAGGTGATCTGCCGGTCGGTGATGACGGCGGTGAGCCGCTCGAAGGCGGAGAGCAGCGAGTTGGTCAGACCTGCCTCGTCGCCGAAGGTGGCCAGCGTCTCCTCGTACGCGTAGTAGGGGCGGTACGGAATCTCCACCGCTCCCCAGTAGGCGGTGAGTTCGTCACTGGACAGGTCCCGGGGCAGCCGGTCGAACTTCAGCCGGGCCAGCGCGCGGCCCGCGTCGGCCTTCTCCTTCTCGCCCTCGTCGATGCGCATCGGGACGGGGAAGATCGAGATGGGGCGGCCGGTGTAGCGCTCGGAGATCTGCCGGGCGACGGATGCCGCGCCGTCGATGGACTGGTCGCTGAGGGTGAAGCAGTCGACGAGCAGGTCCGGAAGGTGGACGGTGCAGATGTCGGCGATGTCGCTGAGACCGGTCCGGCTGTCGATGAGGACGTAGTCGTAGTTGGCCTTCATGTCGTCGCGCAGGGCGTCGAAGAAGTGCCCGCCGCCGAGCCGGTCGTAGAAGTTGTCCCAGTCGAAGGTGGAGACGGTCGCCGAGTATTCGCGGTTCTGGCGCCCGGCGGAAACGAAGTCGAGGGTGCCCCCCTGCGGGAACTCCCAGCCGAGCGCCTCCGGGGCGAGGGAGACGGCGTGCGGCTGGATGCGGGCGTAGTCGCGGTGCCAGTCGTCGGCACGCTGGACCGGGCTGGTGGCGGCCCAGGCGTACTCGGTGATCAGGTCGATGACGCCGGTGGTGGCGCCGAGTGTCGACGGGTCGAGAAAGGGATGGAAGAACCGGTGGAGTCCGGGCGCCTCCAGGTCCCAGTCGACGGCCAGTACCCGTTTGCCGTTGGCAGCCAGGATCCAGGCGGTGTTGGCCAGGGCCATCGTGCGCCCGGTACCGCCTTTGTACGAGTAGAAAGTGACGATGCGTCCGTCACGCCCGGCCGTCATACGTCCTCCGCATCCGTCGCAGGGTCGTGCATGTCCGGTATGAACTGTGTGTTGCCCATGGGCCCCATCAGTCGTGTTCGTTCAGTGTGACCGCCGCCGGTCGCCGGCGGATAGACCACCGCGTGGCGCAGATACTGCTGGGCCGCCGCCTCCACCACCTGGGGCAGCACCTGTCCGAAGGCATCCATGCTGGGCACTCCCCTTGCCGCGGCGCGGCAATACGCACGCCCCTGGCGAATCTTGGACGGCATGGTCTGTTCGAGCTTCTCCGTCAGCTCCGCCTCGGCGGCTCTGCTCTGGGGGTCCTCGCGGTTCCAGGGCACGACCATGGTCACCCACGGGCGGTTCTCGGCGTCGAAGGCCGCGAGTCTGCGGCGTCGGTCCTCGTCCATCAGCGCCCAGCGGTCGACGACCAGGATTTCCGGTCTGTTCGGTGGCCCCTTGCTCTCCGCGTGGCCGGACTCCTCGTCGAAGGAGGTGACGGTGGCCTGGTAGTTGAGGGAGCGCACCAGGTCCTCGGCGACATAGGCCAGCGGCCGTGCGGAGGCCGGGTGGTAGGGGTTCCAGTCGTGCGGGTTGTCGCCGTAGTAGTCGGCGTTGCGTCCCTCGGGCAGGTCGTGCCGGGTGGGAGCCGCGATGGTCACCTTCATCGGGCGAGGCGCACCGGCACCGCTGCTCTGCGAGCCGAAGGCGCTGGGGGCCAGCCGGTAGTCGACGGGGCGGCCCACTTCGATCCGGGCGCTGGCCGCGACGCTGACGATGCGTTTGGCGAGTTCGTAGACGGCCCGTTCGTACTCCTGGGCGAAGAGTCTGAGTTTGATCAGCCCGTAGAGCCCGTCACTGACGTAACGGTCCCCGAAATCACGGTGATTGAACTGCAGTCGCTCCGCCGGCCCGGGCAGCTGGTTCGGTGGAACCGGCACCCAGAGCGCGGGTACGATCGCTTCGGCGGGCTGATTGCTGCGGGCCCGGTGGGCGATGGCGCGCTGTTCGAAAGCGTGCCACTCCTTTCCGCACATCTCGCTGGCGAAGTAGCGCGGCGAGAAGAGCGGAACGAACACCCGGCAGGTGGCCAGCACGCTTCCGAGCCGTTCCGACCACCCCTCGCCGGACCGTATCTCCCGGTCCATGAACCCGGCGGAGGCACCCGCCGGGAGGTCGGTCATGGCCATTACATGGCCGCAGAGATCCTGAAACAGCCGCTCGACCCACATATCCGGGTCCGTTCCACCGCCGTACCCCGGTGTATGCGCGTAGCTCAAGAAGAAGTACGGCCGATGGTCCGCCGCTCGCGGTTGCGTTGATGCGTGCACACGACCCCCGTCCTGTGTGAGCACTCGCATCCGAGGAGTGTAGGAAGAATGCGAGCGAATTCATCATTCCGGAGCGGACGTTGCTCCACCCCCATGGCGTTCGGTCATTCAACACTGCTTTTCAGTCATCCATCCTCACGCCCGGTCAATCAGGTTCTTGATCAAAAGCAGTCTTGCAACTGTTCTCCCCGGATGTCCCGTGTGTACCGCTGATCTCTTTCCGGACTGCGGTCAGCAGCTGCTTTCCGTCGATGGTCAGTTCGGCCGCCGTTTCGAGCGTGTCGAGTGCCTGCGGCACCCCGTCCAGGAACCGGGGGTCGAAGAGACCCAGCCCCACCCGCTCATAGGTCATGGACAGCAGCCGGGAGAAGGGAACGGACTTTTCCTGCCAGGGCGTCCGATGGTCCCAGGCTCCGTCCGATGCGTACAGATCCGTGACATCCACGAGGGCCCTCAGCTTGGCCCGCCGGAATCCGCGGAGCAGGCCGAGCGCCAGTTCCTCGGCATCCGTGTACACGCCGATCCCCAACGCCCCGTAGCCGTGCCGCCCCACAGCGGGGTGTCCGGCGGTGAGCGGCGTCAGCGCGATCAGGCTGCCCGCCGCTTCGGCCGCCTGCCCCGGCACGACCGCCGTCAGCCGTTCCCAGGCCCCGGCGAGTCCCACGCTCCACGCCTCGGCCTCGGACTGCCCGAGCCGCGGAGCGACGGGCGTGTCGAAGCAGTCCCGGTACGGGTCGAGGTCGTCGAGTACGAAGCCGGGCGCCCCGCCGACACCCACGTGGCGCACCGGAAGCCAGCCGGGGTCCTCCGTCGACGTCCGCACGATCCGCCGTTCGGCCGCCTGCCCGTCCGGCCGAATCAGGAATCCGTCGTCGGTGGCGCGCACAAGGGCGGTGCCGTGCTCCCCCGACCCACCGATCCGTGCCTCTCCGAGGGTGGGGAGGAAGATTCTGCCGTCCCGGTAGGCGACGGGGACATCTCGCTCGAGTCCGGCGCGTACGGCGGCAGCGGCCACGGACGACGACAGCCGCAGCGTCGCAGGCCGGTCGGCACCCGGCCGGTCGTCGTACACGGCGTCCAGCGCGTCGAGCAGCCAGGTGCGGGTGTAGGGATGGGCCAGTACACCGTCCAGGCCGTCGGCGCCCGCTTCCGTCCGGTCCAAGGCCTGCACCAGCTCCCAGGCCTCGTCCCAGCGCTCTCCGCCCCGGCCGTCGAGGTCCGCGTGGAGCCGGGCGAGCAGAGTCCGCGTCAGGTCCTGGTGCGCGGCGATCAGCTCGTGCGGCTCCGCGACCGCGGCCGACTCGGTTTCCGCGGCCGTCCGCACCTCGATGCCGCGCACCAGCGCTTCGAGATCCGCGCAGTACACCGAGGGGTTGTCGAATCCGCTGTCCGAGCGGTAGCGGTGTGTGTAGAGCCCCCCGCCGCACGAACGTACGACGGGGCAACGGCGACAGGTCTCGCTGACCCCGGCCAGTCCGAGCTGCCGCGCCCGGACCCCGGGGTGCGCCGCGACCTCGTCGAAGGCGTGGGTGAAGACGTCGAACCCGGTGGAGGCCGCGCCTTCATAGGCGCTCTTGAGCGAGTCCACCTGTTCCAGTTGCCCGTCGGTCTCGACGACGACGAGATCGGTGGGGGCCAGGCCCAGGGACTCGGTGAGACTGGGTCCGCCGCTCAGGCTGGACAGGACCGAGGAGAAGAACCGCACCGGCACCGGCCGGCCCTGTTCCCTCCAGCGGTCGAAGATCGCGAGGAGCCAGTCGGCATAGGCCGTGGGCGACCCGTCCGGACGCGGCGGCGGCTGGTCCCAGGTGGCGTGCGGAAGCAGGAAGTCGATGAGCGGTGGATCGAGCTCGGCCAGGGCGTCGAACACCGCGTGCGGATCGTTCCGGATGTCAACGGTGCACAGCAGGCCGAGGTTGAGATGCCGGTAGCGCTCCTGGCGGAGAAGTTCGACGGCTCGCAGGACCAGGGGGTGGCTGGTGCGTCCGTCGGCGAAACGGCGGTGCCGGTCGTTGGCGGCCCGGTCGCCGTCGAGCGAGATGCCGACCTTGACGCCGAACTCGTCGAAGAGGTCGAGATAGCGCGGGCTGAGCTGGAGGCCGTTGGTATGGATCCGTAGATCGAGATCTGCGATGCCGTTCAGCGCCGAGGTGAGTTCCTCGCAGGCGCGGCGCAGACGCGCGGGGCCCGCCAGCAGAGGCTCCCCTCCGTGCAGGATCACTGACACGGAGGGCAGTGCATGTGTCTTGGCATGCTCAGCCAGGCGCTGAGCAGTCCGGAAAATGACTTGGTCAGAGATAGTTTTCGGACGGGTACGCCAGCTCTGATCTGCATGTTCATAGACATAGCAATGGTCACAGGCAAGATCGCACCTGCTGTGAACCTTGAGAACGATTTCGCGGAAAGGGACCAGGGGTCCTGTCATTCCACCAGTCTAGCCAGCCCGGAGGGGGTGACTAGAGAGCCGAGTTGAAGGTAGCTGCCTGGGTCGGGCGACCGGCGGAGGCGGCATGCACCCGTCCGAGCTTCCGAGTGGCTTCCTTGCCGCGCGCGTCGATCTCGGCGAGCGGCACACGGCTCTTCTTCGCATCGGCGAAGGGGCGGGAGGATTCAGAGTTCTTCACGGCCGTCCTTGATGGGATTGTTCCGGACACGGAAACTGCACCGTCCAGCTGCACCATTGCAGTGTCCGGCGGCACGACTTTACTCTCATGACCTCGGTTGGCAACTGAGGGCATCCTCTTACAACGCGAGCGTCACGTGGGACTGCCCAGGACGCTACGGAACCATCCATTCCGCCATATGGGTGAAGACAAAACCGCAGACGGGAGTGAACATGACGGCGATTCCCGGACCACTGCAGAGCATGGTCTTCCGGAACGCTGATCTGCCGGCGCTCTTTCACCACACGGACGCCATCGCGATCGCACGGCAACGGGAGGCTGTGAACACCACCCGCTGGCAACTGATCCTACTGGTCGTGGGCGCGATACCGGCAGCGCTTCCCTGGCGCTGGGAGGTTGCTGACACGTTTCAACTCATCGATGGGGTCGGGGTGTTGGCCTACCTGGGTGTCCTGATCACGACGTACCTCTCCTCCCGCCGCAAAGCAAAGTCGCATTGGCAACTAAATCGCTCGGCGGCAGAGTTCATCAAATCGATGTGCTGGCGTTACTCGGTGCACGGCTCACCTTTCGACACCAGCACCCAGCACCCGGAAGCGGTGTTCGCCAACCGGCTGGAAGAGGGGCTGCAGGAGCTCAGAAAAGTCGGCTGGACCGACCCGCGCGACCGGACGGCGGATTCGGGCGGACTCATCACGGATTCCATGCGCGAGTTACGGGACAGGGCGTATACCGTACGCAAGGAGACATATGTGCGGGATCGACTGATCGAACAGCGCAGTTGGTACCGCCGTCGCCAGGAGGTGTCCCGGCGCGCCACCCTGGTCTGGTCGACCACGATCGCCGCACTGACCGCCTTCGCCCTGGTCCTCGCCCTGTTGAGGACGTTCTCCGCCACCCAGTCCTTCGCCACTACCGGAATACTGTCCACGGCTGCGGCGGCCTGCCTGGCGTGGAGCGAGATACGCCGCCACCATCCGCTGATCTCCGCACACTCGCTCGTGGAGAAGGATCTGGAGTCGATGCAGGTCGCGATGGAGACCACGCTGACCGAACGGCAGTGGCCCCGGGCGGTGTTCGAGACCGAGCGCGTCGTCTCCCCGCAGCACACCGACTGGCTCGCCCGGCACCAGATGTGACGAGCGGCCAATAGATCCGTATGCGGAGTGCTGTTGCACATTCGGTCGTATACGACCGGCGCGTACGGATCCGGATCAGGCGCGCTCGACCCCGTCGCGCCAGATCACCGTGACCGGGCGGCCGAGCGCCCGCGCGTACGTCACGATGTCGCCCGTGCCGCCGAAGCCGCGGGCCGGCCGGCCGTCCCACACCGCGAGCAGCCGGTCGCAGTGATCGGCGATATAGGCACCCGCCGCGTAGTACGCCTCGTCGGTGGAGTGCGGGAAGTCCAGCAGCACCTCCCGGGCAGCCCGGTCCTTGAGGCTCCGGTAGCGGGCCAGTTCGGCGCCGGCGGCGAACGATGTCTCGTAGTCCCCGCTGGGGATGACGACGGTCAGTTCGGCCCCGTGGGCGAGTGCCAGGTCGGCGAAGAGCTGATCCGCCCCCACCGCCAGGCTGGAGAGGGCTTCCAGGGAGCCGTCGAGCCCGCGGAGCGCCGCCCGGATCCCGGCCAGCACATGGGCATGCGCCTCCTCGGGAATGCTGCGATGGCCGGTCACTCCGATGCGTTTCACGGACTGGAACCCCCTGGAGTGTCTCCGGGGGGTTCCCGGAGGACATCCCTCCGGGAGGCACAGCATCCGCCCCCGTCGTTCCTGCGCGACCGACCTCCCCCACATCCTCTCAAAAGCCGCGGGGTGTGCGGGAGCCCCCGCCCGGAATTCGGGCGAGGGCCCCGTCATGTGTGCGATCGGGCGCCGGTGCGTCAGTAGACGCTGACGCCGTATGCGCTGAGCGCCTCGGTGACCGGCTGGAAGTACGTCGTACCGCCGGAGCTGCAGTTGCCGCTGCCGCCCGAGGTGAGTCCGATCGCCTTGGTGCCGGAGTAGAGCGGACCGCCGGAATCGCCGGGCTCCGCACAGACATTCGTCTTGATCATGCCGTAGACGATGTCTCCACCGCCGTAGTTGACCGTGGCGTTCAGACCGGTGACGGATCCGCTGTGGATGCCGGTGGTGGAGCCGCGACGGGTGACGGACATGCCGACCGTCGCGTTGGCCGCGCTGGTGATGTCCTGGCTGCCGACGGTACCCGCGTGGGCGACGGAGGTGTTGTCGTACCGCACCAGGCCGTAGTCATTGGTCGGGAAGCTGGATCCGACCGTCGGGCCGATGTACGTCGAGTTCGACGAGTTGGTGTACCAGGGCGGATTGCCGTCGGTGCAGTGACCGGCGGTCAGGAAGTAGTAGGTGCTGCCGCTGCGGACGTTGAAGCCGAGGGAGCAGCGCCAGCCGGGGGCGTAGATGGCGTCGCCGCCGGAGAGCAGCTTGCTGAAGGTGCCGGACGTGCGCTCGATGCGCAGGGCGCCCGCGTTGGCGCCGGCGGACTTCTTGATCTGCTTGATCTCGGCCTGGGCGACCGTGCTGTCGGCGGTGACGACGAGGGTCTTGGTCGTCGGGTCTATGTTCCAGGCGGTACCGGCGATGTCGGCGCCGAGCACCGCATCACTGGCGGCGGAGAGCTGGTCGGCGCTGAATGTCGTGGTGGAGTTGGCGTGGGCACTGGGGACGGCGATTGCGGCGACGGCCACCAGGCCCGCGGCGACGGCGACGATCCGGCTTCGTCTCGCTGTGGCGCTGAGGGGGGTGGTGCGCTTGTTCCTCACTTGTCATTCCTCCCGAGGGGAAACGGGGGTCCGCCTGTGGGGTGGTCGGACCCGTGAGGCGCAGTCGGGGGCACGGCCGCGTGTCCGCAGTCCAGATGTGACGTGCCCCTGACAAGCGCTGCTCGGGAGTATTCAAGGCGTCAACTCCATGCGCAAGAGGGCCCTTTGGCCTGAACTCGGCGGAACGGGCCGGCCATCCGTACCGCCGCTCGCCCGCGAAGGCCCCGGCAGCGCGCGGGCCGCCGGGGCCTGAACCGATCGGGTGCGGTGGTGCGTCAGTGGTCGATCCGGTTCCGCAAGAAGTGGGGCATCGGCGCGTCGGCGATCGAGACCTCGCAGATCTCGCCGCCCGAGATCAAGTGACCCCGGGGCTGCTGACCCGCGCCAGAACCGTGGCTCAGCAGTCGCACCCGCAGTCGCAGCTGCTGCAGCAGTCACCGCAGTTGCTGCAGCAGTCGCAGGCATCGCAGCAGTCGCATCGGCTGCACAGCCCCTCGCGGCGCTGACGGCTCCACGGGTCCTCGAAGGTCCCGCAGCACATCTGGCAGGTGCAGGCGAGTCCCGCCCACACCAGACAGCCCGTGATCAGCCCGCGCCGGTCGCGCGGCGGTTCCGGCGGGGGCGACGGCGGGCCGAACGGGCTGCCAGGGGTGTTCGGTGCGTACGGACTGCCGGGCGGCGCCCCGAAGGACCCGATGACGCCGTGTCCACCGGCCCGGTGCGCATCCGCCTGGTGGGAGCACGTCTGCGTGGCGAACGCGCGGTCCACCGATCGGCGCAGTTCATGCACGAGCAGCACATGCGCCAGCTTGTCGTCGGTGAATTCGGCGTCACGCAGCGCCAACCGTACGCCGCGCAGCGCGTCGTCGCACAGCCGCCGGGCCTCGGCGCGCGAGGTACCGGTGGCGGTGAGCGGGTTCCAGGCGCCCGACGCCGCGTCAGCTTCCTGGTCCTCCACGGCATCCAGCAGATGGGCCAGCCGCCCGAAGAGCCGCCCGGCCTCGGCGAGCGGCTCGGCGTTCTGCGGCTTGCCCGCGAGTACGGCGGTGTGGGCGAAGGCCGCCGCGGTGGCCGTCTCGGTGGGCTCGGTGACCGTCAGCAGCGGGGTACCGAGCCCCGCGAGTCGCTCGATGCCGGTCTGCCGGTCGACGGCGTCGACGAGGACCGCGGTGTCGAAGCCCAGCTGGGCACCGGTGCGCGCCCCGGCCCTGTCCCAGCCCGCGGCGGCCCGGCGGGCGGCCGCGGCTACCGGGCGGCGCTTCAACAGCCCGTCCCGGTCGGCGACGTGGTCCCGTACCTTAGCCGAGGCCAGCACCAGCGAGACGGCGGCCGCGAGCCTGGCCCCTTCGCCGCGGGCGACCGGCGCGGTCCGCATGGCGCGCAGCGGGCAAGGACCCGCGGTGCGCCACCGGCCCGTGGTGCGCTCCGCCTGAGCTTCCGTCAGGACCGAGACGATCAGGCCGTCGTAGTTCGTGACGACCCGGGCGAACTGGCCGTGGTCCGAGCGAAGTGCGAGACAGAGCCCGCAGAGATGGGCCATCCACGCGGTCTTGAGTCCGTCGGACAACCGATGGGTGCAGGGCCTGACTATTCCGAACACGACAATCCCCCGAGAGCCGTTCAGTCATGCGCAGCGCTCGTGCGGGTGCGCGACAGGCATCGTATCGAGTGATCCGTTCACCCGTACGTCCCTCATGTCACCCGTACGGACCGGGGCATCATATTTTCTTTTCCCAGGGGTCCCATGCGGGAGGAACCATGACGAATCGCCACATCTTTTGCACCAGTAGCGTCACGAATCGCCTGCATGCCGACTATCCACTTGGCGCACGATCCGCATCATGGTCGACCATAGGGATACGAAAGAGATGCGGAACACCAAGGAACCGCGGTGAGAGGAGGCGTCCATGGGATCGGTGCGCAAGGCGAGTGCCTGGCTGGGCCTCGTAGAGGACAACGACGAGCGTTACTACGACGACGACGAGTACGCCGAGGGTGCACGGACCGGGACCGGCAATGCCTGGGTGACCGACCCACGGGTGCAGGTGGTCTCCGAGGCGGCCGAGGAGACGGGCCGCCGGATCGCCACCGTCACCCCGGACAGCTTCCGGGACGCGCGCGCGATCGGCGAGCTCTTCCGGGACGGCGTCCCGGTGATCATCAACCTCACGGCCATGGACCCTGCCGACGCGAAGCGTGTCGTGGACTTCGCCGCGGGGCTGATCTTCGGGCTGCGCGGTTCGATCGACCGCGTGGCCACCCGGGTCTTCCTGCTGACCCCGGCCGACACCCGGGTGCTCAACGGCGAAGCCGTCGGCCGGCCGGCCGACGGCTTCTTCAACCAGAGCTGAGCAGGGCGCTCGCCGGATCGGTCCGGCCGGCGTCCCGTTCTACCGGAATGCGTCCAGGCCGGTGAGCGCCTTGCCCAGCACCAGCTGGTGCATCTCCACGGTGCCCTCGTACGTGAGCACCGACTCCAGATTCGTCGCATGCCGCATCACCGGGTATTCGAGCGAGATCCCGTTGGCGCCGAGGATCGTGCGCGAGGTGCGGCAGATCTCGATGGCCTCCCGCACATTGTTGAGCTTTCCGAAACTGACCTGTTCCGGGCGGAGCCTGCCCGCGTCCAGCCGGCGGCCCAGATGGTGGGCGAGCAGGATGCCCTTGTGCAGTTCGACGGCCATGTCCGCGAGCTTGGCCTGAGTGAGCTGGAAACCGCCGATCGGCTTGCCGAACTGTTCCCGGGTCTTCGCGTAGTCGACCGCTGCCTCGAAGCTGGCACGCGCCGCGCCCATGGCTCCCCAGACGATGCCGTAGCGGGCATGGCTGAGACAGCTGAGCGGTCCGCGCAGGCCGGTGACCCCGGGGAGTACGGCGTCGGCGGGCAGCCGTACCTCGTCGAGGACCAGCTCGCTGGTGACCGAGGCACGCAGCGACCACTTGTGCTTGATCTCGGGCGCGGAGAAGCCGGGGGTGTCCGTCGGCACGACGAATCCGCGGATGCCGCTGCCGCTGCCGCCCTCGTCGGTCTGCGCCCAGACGACGGCGACCCCGGCCACCGAGCCGTTGGTGATCCACATCTTGCGGCCGCTGAGCACCCAGTCTCCCCCGCCGTCGCGCTTGGCGTGCGTCCGCATCCCGGCCGGGTCGGAGCCGTGGTCCGGCTCGGTGAGCCCGAAGCAGCCGATGATCTCGCCGGCCGCCATGCCCGGCAGCCACTGCTGCTTCTGCTCCTCGGAGCCGAAGCGGTGGATGGCGTACATCGCGAGGGAGCCCTGCACGGAGACGAGGGAGCGGATCCCCGAGTCCGCCGCTTCGAGCTCCAGGCAGGCCAGTCCGTACTGGACGGCGGTGGCGCCCGCGCAGCCGTATCCCTGCAGGGACATGCCGAGGGCGCCGATCGAACCGAGTTCGCGGGCGAGCTCGCGGATGCCGGGCAGCTCACCGTTCTCGTACCACTCGGCAATGTGCGGCAGGATCCGGTCGGCGGCCCAGGCGCGGACGATGGACCGGATCGCGAGGTCCTCGGGGCTGAGCAGATCGTCGATGCCGATCGGGTCGCCGGGGTCGAAGGGCGGGAGCTTCGACGGCTTCGCGGGAGATGGGGTGGACATGAGGGTGCCTCCGGCGGCTCGCACGATACTAAAACTAGCAGTGTTAGTTATGGCGTCGTGCTGACGTTACGGCTCAGTGTGCCGCGCGTCCAGAGCCGGTGGCCTCGGCGGGTTGCCGCCGGGCAGGCGCCGAAGGGGGTCCTTTCGGCAGGCCCTGGACCGGCGCACCCTGGGGAGCGGGGAACGCGCGGGGCCCTCGCGACTCCACGGCGACGGTCGCCCGGGCGGCCTCGCGGGGTTCGCAGATCTCCACCGGCGGGCACTCCATCACCCGCGGCAGTCGCAGCGCGGCGAGCGCGCCCAGCAGCAGCAGACCGGCACTGACCAGCAGCGTGACATGCAGCCCGTGGATGAAGGCATGCCGGGCCGTGCTCCGCAGCACCCCGCCCAGCGGACCGCCCAGCTGAGCGGCGACCTGATACGCCTCACCCAGTGAGTGGGAGGCGGCGGCGGACGCCTCGGCGGGGACCCCCGCTGCGGGGAGCTTGGCCAGTCCGGGCGCGTAGGCGGCGTTCATGACACTGCCCAGCAGGGCGATCCCCATGCCCGCACCCAACTGGTACGAGGTTTCGCCGATGGCCGCCGCGCCACCCGCCCGGTCCGCCGGGGCCTCGCTGAGCATCGATTCGTACGCCCCGAAGAGCGTGGACTGGAGCCCGAAGCCGAGCACGACGAACGCCACGGTCAGCAGGGCGGGCCGGTCGTGCTGCCCCATCAGGGTCAGGATCAGCACCGAGGCGGCGGTGAGCACGAAGCCCCAGCCGACCATCCGGCGCGGTCCGATCCGGCGCAGGGTGTACGAGCCGGTCGCACCCGCGGCCATCGCTGCGAAGGTGAGCGGCAGCAGCCGCAGGCCGGTCTCCAGCGGGCTGAGGTCCAGGACCAGCTGCAGATACTGGACGGCGATCAGTTCCAGACCGACCAGGGCCAGCATGGCGAGGACGATGCAGCCGACCGCCGTGGAGAACGCGGGCCGCGCGAACATCGCGATGTCGATCAGTGGATGCGTACGGCGTTTCTGCCGACGGACGAACGCGACGAGCAGCGCCGCCCCGAGCAGCAGCGGCACGAGGGTGGCGGGGCCGAAGACGCCCCCGCCGGTGCCTGCGCGCTTCACGCCGAAAACCACACCGAGCACTCCGGCCGCGGCCATCAGCGCGCCGAGCACATCCCAGGGGCCCTCGTCGCTGCCCCGCGATTCGGGGAGCAGCAGCCGGCCGACCGGCAGGATCAGCGCCATCAGCGGAATGTTGATCAGAAAGACCGAGCCCCACCAGAAGTGCTCCACGAGGAAGCCGCCGATGACCGGTCCGGTGGCCGCACCGACGGCGGCGACCGCCGTCCACACCCCGATGGCGACGGCCCGCTCGCGTCGGTCGGGGAAGACCTGGCGGAGGATGGACAGCGTCGCGGGCATGATCATCGCGCCGCCGACGCCCAGCAGGGCGCGCGCCGCTATCAGCACGCCGGGACTGTCCGCCATCGCCGCGATCGCGGAGGCGGCACCGAAGAGCGCGTAGCCGATCAGCAGGATGCGGCGGCGGCCGACCCGGTCACCGAGGGTGCCGAAGAGAATCAGCAGCGAGGCGCAGACCAGTGGATAGGCATCCACGATCCACAGCAGACCGACGGCGCTGGGCCGCAGATCCTCGGTGACGGCGGGTACGGCGACGTGGAGCACCGTCGCGTCGAGCGCCACGAGCAACAGACTGAGGCAGAGGACGACCAGGACGACCCATCGATTGGCACCGTCGGCGGCTGCGCGCAGCCGGAATCGGGCTGTGGTCGTCCCGGACATGCATGTACCTCCCAAAGGTCCCTCGCGCTCGGCAGGCCAACCGGGGATGCAGCGTGCGCTGCCCCTCCAGGCCCGGCATCGACGGGCGAGTGATCCGTCAGCGTACGCGAGTTCGACGTGGCCACACGTGGTCGATCTCATACCCCGACAGGTCACAGGTGTGGCGTACGCCACGCCGGACCGGCCCCGCCAACGGCGCGTGGCCGTTCCGTGACCGGCCGGGCACCGTCCGTTCACCCGCCCATCACGGCCGGAGAAATGGATACCTGCACCGCACCCGTTAATTCGGAGCTACTCAAACGCCCTTCCGAAATAAGCGCGGAAGAAATAGAGCACGAGGTCACCGGGATTCACTGACGGGTCAGGAATATTGACCCGACTGAGACATAGTCCACATCACATCGTCATCACAAAGCGGCCGGAACGACCGGATCACGCACTCACTCGCTGTAACGTCGAGTGGGTGCGTACCGACATCTTTGCCCGGCTGGACCGGGAGCCGGAACCGCCGAAGATAGAGCCACCGCGGATGAGCCGTCACCGCATCGCTCTCTTCGGCGGGACGTTGGCGTTCTATCTCGCCATCGTCGTTGCCGTGCTGATGGGCTCCTGGCTGGTGTCCCTGGACTGGAAGGTCATGCTCTTCCGGCCCTACCAGCAGTGGCCCGGAATCCATGCCTTCCTCGACTACTACGTCGTCCTCGGCCAGCGAGGCCCGACGGCCGTGATGGTCGCCTGCTGGCTCGGCTGGCGCTCCTGGCGGCAGCACACCCTGCGGCCCCTGCTGACCCTGGGCGCCTCGCTGCTGCTGCTCAATCTGACCGTGGGCGCCGCCAAGCTCGGCCTGGGCCGGCTCGGCCCGCACTACGCGACCCAGATCGGCTCCGCGGAGCTCTTCGCCGGCGGCGATATATTTCCGTCCGGCCACACCGCCAACGCTGTGGTGACCTGGGGAATCCTCGCCTACTTGGCCACTACGCCGCGGGCCAGACGCTACCTGTCGGCCGTATCGGCGGTGGTCTCGCTCGGGGTCGGGCTCACGACCGTCTACCTCGGTACGCACTGGCTGAGCGATGTGCTGCTCGGCTGGGCCGCTGGGCTGCTGATCCTGCTGGGCCTGCCATGGGTCGAGCCGTTGATCACCCGTACCGAGGACTGGATCTTCGCGGTGCGCGAGCAGTTCCGTGCGCGTCGCCGGGCCGCTCCCCCGGTGCCCGTCGCGGCCGGTGCGCCCCGGACCGTGCCGTTGCCGCAACCTGACAGTGGTGGCGGCGCGGGCGAGAGGCCGGTGCTCGAACCGGTCGCCACAGGCGGCCGCCCGGCCGCCTCGGCTCCTGCCGCTCCGGCGGCGGGGACCCGGCAGCGGGCCCACACGCCGCACATGGTGCGCTCGGAGCGGACGCCGGTCACCCCGGCCGGCAGTCGGCGCCCACCGCACGCGGACCGAACGCCGCGAGGCAACACGAGCCCGGCCCGCCCGGTGGCCGGCGGCTGACGGACCGCATCCTCGTGCGGGGACGGTACGCACAGCCTCCCCCCGCACAGTCAAGGCCCCGACCTCGGTCGGGGCCTTGCTCATGACAGGAGTCTCAGCCGACCCAGCAGCGGGTCACCACGGCGTGGTCGACCTCGAAGTTGATCCGCCCGGCCAGGTACTCCATGGTGATGATCGCCCCTGGCGGCAGAGCTCTGACAGTGCGCCAGCCGCGGGCACGGGCCCTCCGCTCGGCGGCTTCTGCGGTGAGGCCGACATACGCGTCGGGCGTGTCATCGGGCTGGGCGGGAGGGGTCGGAACAGGTGCCATGCCACTCACCGTAGGCGGCCCCGGGCAGGTACGGAAGCCGGACGCGGGCACCCGGCACGGCATCCTCACGTACGCCGCCGGTCACGCTTGTGTCACAGGATCACGACAGCCGCTTCACTCGAACTGCTTCACTCGAACGTGCGGTTCTCAGGCCGACGCACAGTAATCATGCACACTTACAGACGATCACCAACGTCTCGGCAAACCAGAGGAAATACGACCTACCCGATGGTCAGAATTTCCTTCCCGTAAGACATTCGAAAACGGGCCCGCCGCCGGGAATTCATGCTTCCTTATGGCAGCCTTATCTTCTGGTCGGGATATCCACACCATCCGACCGCAACCGCCGCCCGCATCCGCACGTATACCGGACACAAGCCTGCCCTCACCGGCCGGACACACCGGGCGAGCGGTCGGTCGAAAGTCCGCGGGTCCCTTCAGCCGAGCGCCCGGGCGAGCCGGTCCCGGGCCGCCCTGATCGCATCGGTGAGCTCCTGCGGTTCGACGACCTCGAAGTCGAAGCCCATGAGCATGACGTGGATCACCAGGACGTCGAGGCTCGCCGCGCCGGTGCGCAGCAGGCGGCTGTCCGCGTCGATCGCCTCCAGCACTCCGGAGGACGGCGAGATGCGCTCGGCGGCCAGCTCGACCGGCACCTTCAGCCGGATCACCCCATGCGTCGCGTACGCAGCGGTGGATACGCCCTTCGAGACATAGGCGGCCAGGTCCTCGGCGGGCGGGCGACGCGGAACGAAGCGGGGACCGTGCGGCGGCGTGGGGGTGATCCGGTCCGCCCGGAAGGTACGCCAGTCCAGCCACTCCCGTTTTCACCGATTTCATGATTTGTCGACCTGTCGCCGAACCGACCGCTCGTCGGGCCAGGCAGGCCAATGTGCCTCCAATCGGCAACAATTGACCGAAAGCAACCCCTTCGGGGCTTCGATTCACCCTCTGCGCCGGACGGTTCGATTCCGTTCCCTTTCGCGCGTGACCCCGGCCACGGATTGCCCGTTGTCTCTTCATGAGCCGGGAACCGCCCGGCGCACGTACCGAGTTCGAGGAGCCACCCGTGCCGCGCATGCTCGACGTCAGCGAGGACGTACGCGCCGAGATCGGCGATGCCGAAGCCGATCGGTTGCTCGTCGGCGACAACGCCCCAGGCAGCTACGACTGCACTTCCTGCCGCACCCCTGGCGATTCCGAGCAGGAGCGCACCAGCACGGTGCTGTTCGTCGGCGACGAGACCGCCGTTCTCGCCTTCGCGCACGCGACCTGCATCCCCTCCCAGGTCGTCCAGGTCTCCGAGGAGCAGCTGCAGGGCGCCGTGCGCAGCATCACCGGCAGCGAGCCGGAGGGCCCGGAGGGACTCATGCCCGGCCAGGCCGTCCTCGGCGTCACCAGCGGTCTCGTCCTGATCGACGACGAGCTCCACCCGGCGCTGGTCGTCGAACCGACAGGCGCGATCGCCCGCCCCGGTACGGACGGCAGCGGAGGCGACGAATTCCTGCAGCTCCTGCTGGAGCAGGGCTTCCAGCCGGTCCACCGGATGGGTCGGCTGCCCGCCCTGCTGCACGGCTGGTCGATCCTGCTCGCCATGGGCCAGCTGCACGCCGTGCTGCAGCCGGGCACGGGCGGCGGCGCCCCCGTCGCCTGGTGGCAGGCGCACGCCCCGCTGCAGGTCACCGAGGGCTGGCGGACCGCGGCCAGCAAATCGCGGACCGTTCTCGTCTTCGCCGCCCCGGCCGGATCGATCGGCCAGCAGCCCCGCGAGGACCTGCTGCGCGACGCACTGGAGAAGGCCGCGAGCGGCGGCCTCCTGGTCGCGGCGGCGATGCCGCTGGCCGGGACCTGATCATGTCCGTACGCTCCTCGCACCCGGAACGAACAGCTATTTCTTCGCCGGGCCCGCATCCGACGGCCGGTGGGGTCGTTGGCACGTACGTGCACTCATACGACCCCTCCCACCAGCGTCCGAGCCCGATCCCTGCCATGCGCCCGTCGCGGGAGCCATCGGGCGGCCAGTCCCACACCCCGATCTACGACGCGTTGTACTCCGAGTACCGCCGGTCGTTCCGGGCGCTGCCAGGTGATCGGAGCGGCGAGGAGGGCCTGGCCTTCATGGCCTTCGGTACGGGTCTGTTCGGCACCCGCACCCCGCTGAGCGTCCACTCCGGCCGTGCGGGCCACTCCGGCGGCGCCTCCGGCCCCTCCGGTCAGGGGCCGCGCACCGGAAGCCTCGGCTCCTGGCAGCGGGTAGGCCGGCACGCCGGGCGCAGCACCCCTGCGGCGCTGCCACCGGGCTCCGGGGGAGCCTGACCGTACGACGAAGCCCCGCACCGCTCACAACAGGAACGGTGCGGGGCTTCGCCATGTCCGGGACGGACGGACAGACAGTCGGCCGGTCAGTCAGCGGGCCGGCCGGGCGTCACTTCTTGCGGCCACGCTTCTCGCGGACCCGCACCGAGATGTGGATCGGGGTGCCGTCGAAGCCGAACTCCTCGCGCAGTCGGCGCTCGACGAAGCGGCGGTAACCGTGCTCCAGGAACCCGGAGGCGAAGAGCACGAAGCGCGGCGGCTTGGTGCCGGCCTGGGTGCCGAAGAGGATGCGGGGCTGCTTTCCGCCACGGACCGGGTGCGGGTGGGAGGCGACGATCTCACCGAGGAAGGCGTTCAGCCGGCCGGTGGGAACGCGCGTCTCCCAGCCTTCGAGCGCGGTCTCGATCGCCGGGACCAGCTTCTCCATGTGACGGCCGGTGACAGCCGAGACATTGACCCGCGGTGCCCACGCGACCTGTGCGAGCTCCGTCTCGATCTCGCGCTCCAGGTAGTAGCGGCGCTCCTCGTCGAGGGTGTCCCACTTGTTGTACGCGATCACCATCGCGCGCCCGGCCTCCACGGCCATGGTGATGATGCGCTGGTCCTGCACACTGATGGACTCGCTGGCGTCGATCAGGACGACGGCGACCTCGGCCTTCTCGACGGCTGCCGCGGTACGCAGCGAGGCGTAGTAGTCCGCGCCCTCCTGGAGGTGGACGCGGCGGCGGATGCCGGCCGTGTCGATGAACTTCCAGGTGATGCCGCCGAGCTCGATCAGCTCGTCGACCGGGTCACGGGTGGTGCCGGCCATTTCGTTGACGACGACCCGGTCCTCGTTCGCCACCTTGTTCAGCAGCGAGGACTTGCCGACGTTCGGACGGCCGATGAGGGCGATGCGGCGCGGTCCGCCGAGGGCGGTGCCGAAGCGCTGGGCCGGGGCCTCGGGCAGTGCTTCGAGGACGGCGTCGAGCAGATCGCCGGTGCCGCGGCCGTGCAGCGAGGAGACCGGGTGCGGCTCACCGAGGCCGAGCGACCAGAGCGCGGTGGCGTCGGCCTCGCCGCTCTGACCGTCGACCTTGTTGGCGCACAGGACGACAGGCTTCTTGGCCCGGCGCAGCAGCTTGACGACGGCCTCGTCGGTGTCGGTCGCGCCGACGGTCGAGTCGACGACGAAGACGACCGCGTCGGACGCCTCGATCGCGTACTCGGCCTGGGCGGCGACGGAGGCGTCGATGCCCAGCACGTCCTGCTCCCAGCCGCCGGTGTCGACGACCTTGAAGCGGCGGCCGGCCCATTCGGCCTCATAGGTGACTCGGTCCCGGGTGACTCCGGGCTTGTCCTCGACGACCGCTTCGCGGCGGCCGATGATCCGGTTCACCAGGGTCGACTTGCCGACATTGGGGCGGCCGACGACGGCGAGGACGGGCAGCGGTCCGTGACCGGCCTCGTCGATCGCGCCCTCGACGTCCTCGACGTCGAAGCCCTCCTGCGCGGCGAGCTCCATGAACTCCGCGTACTCGGCGTCGCCAAGCGCTCCGTGCTCGTGGTCCGAGCCGCCGGAGTGAATCTGGTCGTTCATGAAGTCCGTTCCTCTTTGCATCATCATCGATGGACCACGATCACGCGGCCCACTACTCAAGTCTTACTTAGCGCCCGGTGAAGCGCCTGGCCCTGTCCAGGTGCGAGGTCAGCCGCTCCTGGATCCGTACCGTCGCCTCGTCCAGCACCTTCCGGGTGCGCCGGGGCGCACCTTCTTGTGCTTCGAAGGCATCGCCGAAGACGACATCGACCCGGCTGCGCAACGGCGGCAGTTCCGATATCAACCGCCCGCGGCGCTCAGTGCTTCCCAGAACGGCCACGGGGACGATCGGCGCCCCGCTGCGAACCGCGAAGTACGCGAGTCCGGCCCGCAGCGAGGCGAAGTCTCCTTCACCCCTGGTGCCCTCGGGAAAGATCCCCAGCACCCCGCCGTTCTGCAGCACGCCGAGGGCGTGGGTGATGGCGGTGCGGTCGGCGCTCGTACGGTCCACCTTCAGCTGACCGATTCCGCGCAGGAACGGGTCGAGGGGGCCGACGAACGCCTCTTTCTTGATCAGGAAATGCACGGGCCGTGGCGCGGTGCCCATCAGCATCGGCCCGTCGATGTTGTGGGAGTGGTTCACCGCGAGTATGACGGGTCCGGAGGCGGGTACCCGCCACGCACCGAGGACGCGGGGCTTCCACAGCCCGTACATCAGCCCGATGCCGATCCCGCGCCCGACCGCCGCTCCACGCAGCGTGGGCGTGCCCGTGGCAGGGGTCACTTCGCGGCCCGCTTCTCCTCGACGAGGGTGACGACGCACTCGATGACCTGCTGCAGGGTCAGCTCGGTGGTGTCCACCTCGACCGCGTCGCCCGCCTTGGCGAGCGGCGAGGTCTTCCGGCTGGAGTCCGCGGTGTCCCGCTTGATCAGCGCCTCCTTGGTGGTGGCGAGATCGGAGCCCTTGAGCTCTCCGCTGCGACGGGCCGCGCGGGCCTCCGGGGCGGCGGTCAGGAAGATCTTGAGGTCGGCGTCGGGCAGCACGGTCGTGCCGATGTCACGGCCCTCGACGACGATGCCGACCTCGGCGCCCGCGGCGATGGACCGCTGCAGCTCGGTGATCCGGGCCCGCACCTCGGGGACCGCGCTGACGGCGCTGACCTTGGAGGTGACCTCCGGCGTACGGATCGGCCCCGCGGCGTCCTCGCCGTCGACCGTGATCGTCGGGGCGGCCGGGTCCGTGCCCGAGACGATGACCGGCTTGTCCGCGGCGGTCGCGACCTCCGCGGCGTTCTGCACGTCGATGCCGTTGTTCAGCATCCACCAGGTGATCGCCCGGTACTGGGCGCCGGTGTCCAGGTAGCTCAGGCCGAGCTGGGCGGCGACGGCCTTCGACGTGCTCGACTTACCCGTGCCGGACGGGCCGTCTATGGCAACGATCACTGCGGCCGGGGCCGTCCGGGCGGCGGCGCTTACGGTTTCCACGGTGGTGGACACCTTCCTGGTACTCGGGGTGGGCGGGACGGGGACGCGCGAACCCGCCCCGCTCAAGGTTACCGAGTGTCTGGACGGGCCTTTGCACCCTGTGGACAAGTGCCCCCGGACCTGGCCGCCGCGGGCCCTGGGGCGTCCGGCCGTGATGCGCGGGACACCACCTACTGGCGGATCGACCAGCCCCGCTCGCGCAACGCCGCGGCGAGTGCGGGGGCCGCGCTCGGCTCGACCATCAGCTGCACCAGACCCGCCTGCTGCCCGGTGGCGTGCTCGATGCGGACGTCCTCGACGTTGATCCCGGCCCGGCCCGCGTCGGCGAAGATCCCGGCCAGTTCGCCCGGCCGGTCGCTGATGAGCACGGCCACGATCTCGTACGACGCCGGGGCCGCCCCGTGCTTCCCGGGCACCCTGACCCGGCCCGCGTTGCCGCGCCGCAGCACGTCCTCGATGGAGTCGGTGCCCTCGCGGCGCTTGTCTTCGTCGCCGGTCTGGAGGCTGCGCAGCGCCCGTACCGTCTCGTCGAGATCGGCGGCGACCCCGGCGAGCACATCGGCGACCGGGCCGGGGTTGGCGGAGAGGATCTCCACCCACATCCGGGGGTCGGAGGCGGCGATCCGGGTGACGTCCCTGATGCCCTGGCCACAGAGGCGTACGGCCGTCTCATCGGCCTCCTCCAGGCGTGCGGCGACGATCGACGAGATCAGCTGCGGGGTGTGGGAGACAAGGGCGACGGCCCGGTCGTGGGCGTCGGCGTCCATGACGACCGGAACGGCGCGGCAGAGCGCGACCAGCTCCAGGGCGAGGTTGAGGACCTCGGTGTCGGTGTCGCGGGTCGGGGTGAGGACCCAGGGGCGCCCCTCGAAGAGGTCGGCGGTGGCAGCGAGGGGACCCGAACGCTCCTTGCCGGCCATCGGGTGCGTCCCGATGTACGGCGTGAGGTCGACGCCGAGGGCTTCCAGCTCGCGGCGGGGGCCGCCCTTGACGCTGGCGACGTCGAGGTAGCCGCGGGCGATGTCGTCCCGCATGGCGGTGGCGAGCACCGAGGCCACATGGGCGGGCGGTACAGCGATGACCGCCAGGTCGACGCGGCCCTCGGGCGCCTCGTCCGTACCGGCGCCGAGCGCGGCCGCGGTGCGGGCGGACGCCGGGTCGTGGTCGAGGAGGTGGACGTGGACGCCGCGCCCGGCAAGGGCGAGGGCTGCGGAGGTGCCGACCAGGCCGGTTCCGATGACGACGGCGGTTCTCACTGGGCGATGTCCTTGCGGAGGGAGGCGGTGGCCCCGAGGTAGACGTGCGTGATCTCGGACCTGGCGAGGTACGTCTCGACATGGGCGAGGATGCGCACCACGCGGGGCATCGCCCCTTCGATGTCCAGCTCCTGGGCGCAGATCAGCGGTACGTCGACGATGCCGATGCCGCGTGCGGCGGCGGCCGGGAAGTCGCTGTGCAGATCGGGGGTGGCCGTGAACCAGATGCTGATCAGGTCGTCCGCAACGAGGCTGTTGCGCTCCAGGATGGCGGTGAGCAGGCCGCTGACCCGCTCGTCCATGTGTCCGGCCTCGTCCCGGTCCAGCTGGACAGCTCCACGGACCGCTCGTACCGCCACGTCTGGCTCCTCACTCTTCGTGCTGTTGTTCTTCGTGCCGTTGTTCTTCGTGCCGCTGCATGGTTGTCGCGCCTGCTCCGCGCCAACCTGCGCGTTTTCAGCCTAGAGGGGCGGGGCCGCCGACGACCGAGGTGCTCTGTCCGTGAGACACAGCGGTCATCGGGACGCGGCGGTGGCGTGCACGGCGAGCAGAGTCCGCCGGACCCGACCGGCCGGCTGCGCCGGGCAGGCATCGATCCGGCCGTGCACCCAGTCGGCGAGGACGCCGGTGAACAGTCCGGCGACGGCACTCGCGATCGGGTCCTCGCCGCTTCCGGGGGCGGCGGCAGTGGAGTTCGCCGATGCCGCACTGGCGCAGCTCCTCGTACAGCAGCTCGCCGAGCGGCCCGCGCGCAGCAGGCTCCGGTAGACCCCGGCGCGGGTGCGGACGGCTTCCATGAGGGCAACCAGGCCGTCGGGGCGCCTCGGCGCCGGGGGCACGTCGTCCCACGCGTGCAGGGCGTCGACCGCCTGTCGGGCGGTCTCGGCGCAGACGTCCAGGGCCAGGGGACGCAGATCGCTGCAGTCCAGACAGAAGGTGGCCCGGCCGGCTGCGGCCCGGCGGACCACGTCGGAGACGCTGACCCGGTCGAGCGGCTGTTCCTCGCAGGCTGCGAGGAGCGCCTCGCAGAGCCTGCCGCGGGTGCGTGCGGTACGGGGGCGCTGCTGCCCCTCGGAAGAGGGATGGAATATCGACAATGTCGGCCAGAACCGGTGCGTCTGCCACTCGGGCGAGTCTGCCGCCAGGTTGCTAGGCCCTTGGCGTCCGCGGGGTCACGATGCCCATGCCGGGAGCAGACAGCTCACCCGGTCGTGGCCACCACACAGGGAGCAAGCCCATGGACGCACGACGAAGGACGGTCCTCACGGCAGCCGCGGCGGGCGCCGCCGGGCTGGTGACCGCATGCGGCTCGTCCGGGGACGGAGGCAGCACGGTATCCGCACCGGAGACCTCACCGGGCGTCACCCCGAGCACCAAGGCAAGCACCACGGCGCCGAAAGGTTCCACCGCGAGCGGCACGGTTCTCGCCAAGACCTCGGACATCCCGGTCGGCGGCGGCACGATCTTCACGGAGCAGAAGGTCGTGGTGACCCAGCCCAAGAAGGGCGAGTTCAAGGGCTTCTCCGCCATCTGCGTCCATGCGGGGTGCACCGTCGACTCGGTCAGTGACGGCACCATCAACTGTCCCTGCCACGGCAGCAAGTACCGCATCACGGACGCGACGGTCGTGGCCGGTCCCGCGCCGGGCCCGCTGCCCACCGAACGGATCACCGTCACCGGTGACACCATCCGGCTCGTATGACACCGGCCGTCCCGACGGGAGCCGAAGCCCCCGCCGGGACGGTCGCGTCAGGGCAGTCTGCGGGCGTCCGCGAGCAGCGCGGCCTCGGCGACATCGGAGGCGGAGTGCGTCAGCCCCGCGGCCCGGAGCGCCTCGGTGACGGCGTCCAGGGCGCCGATCGGGCGGAGCCCGTAGTACCGGTGGTGCAACGAGTCGAGAACCCGGAGCGCTGCCCGCTCCTCGTTCCCCGAGCGCACCCGACCCACCAGCGCGTCGAGCGCGGTCACCAGCAACGGCCGCCCGTCCTCAGTGGTCGCCCATCCGCACAGCAGCTCCACCGCGGCGAAACGTACCCCGAAGGTGGGGTCGTCGCGCTCACCGGAGGGGTGCGCGCCGGGCCTTTCGGATCATCGTCATGCGGCCGATGCCGGCACCATGGCTCCCTGCCCGCAACGCATTTGCCCTCACGTACGCTCACCTGCATGACCACCCCGGACGCCACGGCCCTCGTACGCGACCACACGATCTACTCCTGTGTGATGGGCTCACGCGCGTTCGGGCTCGCCACGGACAGCAGTGACATCGACCGGCGCGGTGTCTTTCTGGCGCCGACCCCCCTCTTCTGGCGGTTCGAGAAACCGCCGAAACACGTCGAGGGCCCGGCGGAGGAGCAATTCTCCTGGGAACTGGAGCGCTTCTGCGAACTGGCGCTGATCGCCAACCCCAATGTCCTGGAGTGCCTGCACTCCCCCCTGGTGGAACGGGTCACCCCCGTCGGCCACGAACTCCTCTCTCTGCGCGACGCGTTCCTGTCCCGTCTCGCCCACCGGACCTTCGTCCGCTACGCGCTGGGCCAGCGCAGGAAGCTGGAGGCGGATGTCCGTAGTTACGGTGCGCCGCGCTGGAAGCACGCCATGCATCTGCTGCGGCTGCTGGCGAGCGGCCGGGATCTGCTGCGTACGGGAGAGCTGACGGTCGACGTCGGCGCGGCCAGGGAGGAACTGCTCGCGGTAAAGCGCGGCGAGGTTCCCTGGCCGGAGGTCGAACGCCGGATGACCCGCCTGGCCGAGGAGAACGACGAGGCGGCAGCGGGCTCCCCGCTCCCACCGGAGCCGGACCGGGCCCGGGTGGAGGACTTCCTGATTCGCACCCGCCGAACGTCGGCGCTGTCACCCGGCACCGGCTGAGCGGGCCCGCCCGCAACCACCACCGGTCTGCTGCCCCGTGACGGCCGGTCCGGGGTCGCACAGGGGAGCCCCGCAGGGCGATGAAGAAGAACCCGGGCTCCCCCGCGTCGCGCCCGGACGTTCGTCGCCCGGGGAGACGCTCCGCAGGGGCACCGGGTCACAGCGGACCGTCCCCGGCGGGGTCACCCCCGTGCGACCAGCACCTCGCTGACGAGCCGCCCTCAGGCCCGTCGAGGGGGTCTCCATGCTCTTTGGGTCAGGGGGAGACCGAGGACAGAGTCCCGCCCCCGGTCAACCGCGCACGCACCACGAGCTGATGCAGCCCGTCGAACACCGCACGCCCGGCCGCCTCCGGCAGCCCCGACTCCTCCTGCGCCTCGTCGAGCACCCGGTGCAACGCCTTCACGTCACCGGACACCACCGCGCCGTCCACACCCCCGGCGCCCCCGTGCTCCGCCTCCGCCTTGGCCGCGATCAGCTCCGGCAGATACCCCGGCGCCGCCACCTCCCCCAGCAGGGTCGGCAGGTGCGCCCGTACCTCGCCGCTGCGCATCAGATGGATACCGGTCAGCAGCGCCCGGAACGTGTAGAGCAGCGGCTTCAGTTCACGGGTGCTCTCGAACAGCCGCCACTGCGTCTTCGCGAACCCCCGGTAGTGGTGGGCATGGTTGCGGGTCACCACCCGGGGCGCAAGCTCCATCAGTTCCGCATGCAGCTCACTCGTATGCACCACCAGCGGCGAGAGCAGCTGTTCCAGCACATATCCGTTCGGCTTCAGCATCAGCCGGACGAACTTCCGCAGGTCGTGCGTGACGAGATCCATCTCGATCCCGTCCCGGTCCCACATCCGCGAACGTGTCTCCTCCGGCTCGCGCAGCCCGACGAGATCCTCCGCGGGCAGGAGGTGAACCCCCCGCAGGTCCACATCCGAGTCCCGGGACGGAAACCCGTACAGATGCGCCCCGGAGACCGTGGCGAACAGCAGCGGACCGGGTTCCTCGGCGAGTACCGGACCGAACTCCGTGACCGGCAGCCCGGCCTCGTGCAGGTGCATCGATTTCGTGCGCATGGATCAAGAGTCCCAGAGCGCCCCCAGCGACAGCAGATCGCTGCGGTACTCGATCCGCTCCGACCACTCCTTGGGCCAGGCCGCGGCCCCCAGATGTGCCCCGGCCAGCGCCCCGGTCAGGCAGCCGATCGAGTCGGAGTCGCCGCGCGTGCAGGCGGCCCGGCGCAGGGCGGTGACCGGTTCGTCGGGGAACAGCAGGAAGCAGTGCAGGGCCGTGGCGAGGGCGTCCTCGGCGATCCAGCCGTCACCGGTCGTCTCGCACGGATCGTCCTCCGGTGACGGGTCGCGCAGGGCGTCCTGCACTCGGGCCAGTGCGGTCAGGCACTCGTCCCAGCCACGCCGGATGTAGCTCTCGCCGGAGTCGTCGCCCGCGTACCGCCACAGGTCGCCGAGCCAGCGCGAGAGGTAACGGCTGCTGTTCTCGTACGCGTACGAGCGCAGCTGCCCGATCAGCCCCGCCGGCTCCGCGCCCTGCGCAAGCAGGTACACCGCGCGCGCCATCAGGTCGGAGGCGGCGAGCGCCGTGGGATGTCCGTGCGTGAGAGCGGCCTGCAACTGCGCCGCGCCGGAGCGCTGTTCCTCGCTCAGCCCGGGTACGAGTCCGACGGGCGCCACCCGCATATTGGCGCCGCAGCCCTTGGAGCCGGTCTGGCTGGCCTCCTGCCAGAGCCGGTCGCTGTCGAGCAGTCGGCAGGCGGTCATGCAGGTGCGGCCGGGGGCGCGGTTGTTCTCCGGTGAGTGGTACCACTCGACGAATTCTTCGCGTACCGGCCGGGTCAGCCGCAGCGCGGTGAGCAGTCCCCGGTCCATGGCGGTGCGGATGCCCCGCGCAAGGGCCAGCGTCATCTGGGTGTCGTCGGAGACGATCGCGGGACGCGGCAGCCGCATCTGCCGCCACGGCCCGCACTTGGCGAGGATCGAGGGCACGTTGTTGAACTCGGTCGGGAAGCCCAGCGCGTCACCGAGCGCGAGCCCGGTCAGCGCGCCGGTGGCAGCGCCTTTGGTGATGGTCCTGGTCACGATCATGTGCTTCTTCCTTCCGGTCGCAGCAGTGGAGGGTGCAGGGCGGTGGCGGCACCCGCCCGGTACAGGGCGGCCGGTTTCCCCCGTCCGCCGGTGCGGCGCGGTGATCCCTCCACGGCCTGGACGAAGCCGGGCGTGGTGAGGACCTTGCGCCGGAAGTTGGGTCGGTCGAGCTCGACGCCCCAGACGGTCTCGTACACCTGTTGGAGCTCGCCCAGGGTGAACTCGGCCGGGCAGAAGGCGGTGGCAAGACACGTGTATTCGAGTTTGGCGCCGATCCTGTCGTGTGCGTCGGCGAGGATGCGGTCGTGGTCGAAGGCAAGCGCGCCGAGTGCTCCGGCGTCCCACCAGCGGGCATTGGCCGCGTCCCCGCCGCCGCGCGGCTCCGGCAGGTCGGGGACGAGCGCGGCGTAGGCGACGGAGACGACCCGCATCCTGGGGTCGCGGTCCGGATCGCTGTAGGTACGCAACTGTTCCAGGTGGAGGGCGGAGACGGTGGACTCGGTCAGCCCGGTCTCCTCCGCGAGCTCCCGGCGGGCGGCGGACTCGGCGGACTCACGGGGCAGGACGAAGCCGCCCGGCAGCGCCCAGTGACCCTTGTACGGGTCCTCTCCGCGTTCGACGAGCAGGACGTGCAGCCGTCCGCCGCGGACCGTGAAGACCGCGAGGTCGACGGTGACGGCGAACGGCTCGAAGGCATGCGGGTCGTAGCCCTCCGGGGCGGTGCTCATCGTCGCTCCGGGAGGGGTGCGGCGAAGTTCCAGCCTGCGGCGAGCAGGGCGTCGACAGCGGTGAGCGCGGTCTCCAGGCGCTTCTCATGCGTCCCGGTCAGCTCGACGAACGCCCTTCCGGTACGGGTGAGTTCGGCCCGGAACCGGTCGGTCATCCAGGGCCGCAGCTCCTCGCCGTCGCGCAGCCCGTCGTCCTCGAAGGCGACGCCGTCGTGGTCGGTGAGGGTCCCCGCCACCCCTGCCGCGCACAGCCAGGCCCATTCGGTGCGCGTGGTACTGCGCACCGGCAGGGCGGACGAACCCGGTCCACCCCCGTGGGTCCAGGTCCACCAGCCGTACACGGCAAGGGTGATGAAGAAGATCTGCAGGCCGGCGTCGGCGTACAGACCGGACTGGGTGAACAGCAGGATGAAGAAGAGGTTGTTGTCGATGCCGATCGGCCAGTTGGCGAGGTGCTGACGGGCCACGAGCCAGACGCACAGCGCTCCACTGCCGAAGCCGAGGACCTCGGTCCAGCTGACCGGGGTGTCCAGGACCGTCACCAAGGGTTGCTGCAGGGGATCGAGGATGTCCGCGAGACTCACACCCGCCTCCTTAATAGTCACTCTGACTATAAAGACTCAACGATGGCAGCAAAAGGCCCGCGACCGATTCCTGTTCGAAAATCGAAGCAAGGAACCGGCCGCGGGCCTGAGAGCGGACGGAGCCGCGGGCGAAGGGGCCGCTAGTGCCGTGACCGGCAATGTTTGCCCCGTGAGGAGCGTCGTCCAGTGCGTGCGGTCGCAAGGCGGCCGGAAGCCCTCGTAGCGGAGCTACCAGGGCTTTTGGCCAACGCGGCGAGCGGGCGCACTGGGCGGCGCGACGGGGCAAAACTTGCCGGGAGGGGCACTAGAGACCGACCTCCCGCATCAGCATGCCCACCTCGGTGTTGGTGAGGCGGCGGAGCCAGCCGGACTTCTGGTCGCCCAGCGGGATCGGCCCGAAGGACGTCCGTACGAGCCGCTCGACCGGGAAACCCGCCTCGGCCAGCATGCGGCGGACGATGTGCTTGCGGCCCTCGTGGAGGGTCACCTCGACCAGGTAGTTCTTGCCGGTGTTCTCGACGACCCGGAAGTGGTCGGCACGGGCGTACCCGTCCTCCAGCTGGATGCCGTCCTTGAGGCGCTTGCCCAGCTCACGCGGGAGCGGTCCCTGGATGGCGGCCAGGTAGGTCTTCTTCACGCCGTACTTGGGGTGGGTGAGACGGTGGGCCAGCTCGCCGTGGTTGGTGAGCAGGATGATGCCCTCGGTCTCGGTGTCCAGCCGGCCGACGTGGAAGAGACGCGTCTCACGGTTGGTGACGTAGTCGCCGAGGCACTGGCGGCCGTCCGGGTCCTCCATCGAGGAGACGACACCGGCGGGCTTGTTCAGCGCGAAGAAGAGATACGACTGGGCGGCGACGGTCAGACCGTCGACCTTGATCTCGTCCTTGTGCACATCGACGCGCATGCCCTGCTCGACGACGATCTGCCCGTTGACCTCGACACGGGACTGCTCGATCAGCTCCTCGCACGCGCGGCGCGAGCCCATGCCGGCGCGGGCGAGGACCTTCTGCAGGCGCTCACCCTCCTGCTCGGCGCCCGGGAATGTCTTGGGCGTCTTGATGTCGGGCTTGTTCGCGTACCTGTCCCGGTTGCGCTGCTCGATCTTGGCGTCGAGCTCGCGCGGACGGGACGGGGCGCCCTGCGGTCCACGCCGCGGGCCGCCGCTCCTGCCGCCGCCCTGCGCGGTCTTCGGCCCGCCCTTGGCGCCACCGCGCGCCGCGGCGCCGCGGCCCTTGCGGGGGCCGTCGCCGCTCTTCTCACCGGCACCGGTCGTGCCGCCCACGTCGTAGCGGCGCTCCTCGGGCCGGGGCCGGCGGGGACGCTGGTCCTGCCTGTCGTCACGCCCGGCGCCGCCACCCCGGGGGTTCCGGTTGCCGCCGCTCTTGCCGCTGCCGCTTCCGCTGTTCCTGCCACTGCTTCGCATCAAAATTCCGTCTTGTCGTCTGCGTGAGTATCCGGGGTGTCCGGTGCGTCCGGATCGAACGACGGCACACCCTCTAGCGTCTCAGCCTCGATCGCGTCCGCCTCGGGGAGGAAGGGCGCGAGCTCCGGGAGCTCATCCAGGCCGCGCAGGCCCATCCGCTCCAGAAAGTAGTTCGTCGTCCTGTACAGGATCGCACCTGTTTCGGGTTCCGCGCCCGCTTCCTCGACCAGGCCCCTCTGCAGGAGGGTCCGCATCACGCCGTCACAGTTCACTCCGCGCACCGCGGAGACGCGTGAGCGGCTGACCGGCTGCCGGTACGCGACCACTGCCAGGGTCTCCAGGGCGGCCTGGGTGAGCCGGGCCTGCTGGCCGTCCAGCACGAAGCCCTCGACGGCCTCCGCGTACTCCGGGCGCGTGTAGAAGCGCCAGCCGCCCGCGACCAGCCGGAGATCGAAACCGCGGCGCTGCACGGTGTACTCGTCGGCCAGTTCCCGCAGCGCATCGGCGACGGCCCGCCGGGGCCGCTCCAACACCTTGGCCAGGTGTTCCTCGGTGGCGGGCTCGTCGACGACCATCAGGACCGCCTCCAGGGCGGGCTTGAGCTCGAGATCCGCGACGGTGGCGCCGATGCCGTCCTGCTCGCTGCGCTCACTCATGCCTCTGCGTCCTCCTGTACGTCCTGGTCGAACTCGTCCGTCACCCTCGGTGAGGCATCCGCTCCCCCGGCCCAGCACACCATGAGCTCGCCGAGCGCCTCCTCCTGGTCGAGGGTGACAGCCTTCTCCCGGTACAGCTCCAGCAGCGAGAGGAACCGGGCGACGACGGTGAGGGTGTCCGCGGCGTCCTCGGTGAGCTGCCGGAAACTGATCTCCCCCGCCTCCCGCAGCCGCGCCACCACGATCTCGGCCTGCTCCCGCACGCTGACCAGCGGGGCGTGGATGTGATCGACGTACACCTGCGGCTTGGGTTTCGGCTGCATCGCCTTCACGGCGAGCCTGGCGAACCCCTCGGCGCCGATGCTGATGACCACCTCGGGCAGCAGCTCGGCATGGTGCGACTCCAGCCCGACGGTCCGTGGAAAACGCCGTCCCTCCGACTCGAGCCGGGCGCTGAAGATCTCCGCGATGCGTTTGTACGCGCGGTACTGCAGAAGCCGCGCGAAGAGCAGGTCGCGCGCTTCGAGCAGCGCGAGATCCGCCTCGTCCTCGACCTCGGCGGCGGGCAGCAGCCGGGCCGCCTTGAGATCGAGCAGGGTCGCGGCGACGACGAGGAACTCGGTGGTCTGGTCGAGATCCCAGTCCGGCCCCATGGCCCGGATGTGGGCCATGAACTCATCCGTGACTTTGGAGAGAGCGACTTCGGTCACATCGAGCTTGTGCTTGGAGATGAGCTGCAGAAGAAGGTCGAACGGTCCCTCGAAGTTGGCGAGCCGCACGGTGAACCGCCCGTCGCCCGCGGGTTCAGCGGGTTCCGCGGGCCCAGCGGGATCCGGCAGCTCCAGCTCCGCGGGTTCTGCGGGCTCCGCAGGCTCCGCGGGCGCCGCAGGCTCTACGGGCGCCGCGGGTTCTACGGGCTCTGCGGGTTTTGCGGGCTCTGCGGGTTTTGCGGGCTCTGTGGGCGCCGCAGGTTCTACGGGCGCCGCAGGCTCTCTGGCGGACGCGGCGCCGTGCCCGTCCGCCGCGGTCGCCCGGTCGCCGTGCGCCGACGTCACGTCGCCATATGTGACCGCCGAGGACTCCGTGGTCCCGGTGACGGAGAGAGGCACGGCCGGGGCGCCGGCCTCCCGCGGCCCGCCGGTCGCCGACGGCGCCTCCGCACCCGGCGCAGGCCGGCCCCCCGGACCGCGCCCCAGGGGTCGCCGGGGCGTGCGGGCGGGCTCGTCGTTCGTCGGCATGGAGGTCCAGGGTGCGGCGGGATACGGGCGGCGGGCGGCAGCCCGTTCAGTACGGGCCGGACCGCCGGTCGGCGGTGGCCACTACGGTACGGTCCGCCCGCCGAGCAGCGCGGCTCTCCGGGCAGGCTACCGGCGCCCCGCCGGTCAGCGGCCGCGCAGCCGCCGTACGAGGATGCTCGCGTCGCCCCGCGCCTCCAGGTCCGCGAGGACCACCGCGACCGCCTCACGGACGATCCGCCCGCGGTCGACGGCGAGTCCGTGCTCGCCGCGCAGCACGAGCCGCGCGTGCTCGAGGTCCATCAGTTCCTCGGCGGAGACATAGACGGTGATCTTCTCGTCGTGGCGTTCCCGGCCGCTGGGCCGCCGGTTCGCTCCGCGCCCGCCTCCGCGCCTGCGCTGCTGCTGGACGGCCGGAACGGCCTCCTGCTGCGCGGCGGCGGAAGGGGAGGAGGCCGGGGGGCGGCGGGCCGTCTGCGCGGCCACGGCCACCCGGTCGCTGTCGTCGCCGCGGCTGCGGGAATCCCCCGCGTCGGCGTCCGCCGGCGCGTGCTCCTCCTGGGAGGGTACGGCGCCTGCCTCGGCCGCTCCCCCGGTCGCTCCGGAGCTGTCCGCCGCAGTCTCGTTCTCACCGGCCGGAGCCGGCACCCGCGCCTCGCCGTTCGCCTTGCGCCGCCGGTCCGCGGGGGACGAGGACTGCAGCCCCATCCCCCCGGTGGTACGGAACAGTTCGTCGGCCCCGGGCAGACTCACTCGGCGTGACACCGGGCGAGCACCTCCCTGGCGAGCTGGCGATAGGCGGCGGCACCGACCGAGTTGGAGGCGTACGTGGTGATGGGCTCACCGGCGACCGTGGTCTCCGGGAAACGCACCGTGCGCCCGATCACCGTGTGGTAGACGTGCTCGTCGAAGGCCTCGACGACCCGCGCGAGCACCTCGCGGCTGTGCACCGTACGGGAGTCGTACATGGTCGCAAGGATGCCGTCGAGCTCCAGATCCGGGTTGAGCCGCTCCTGGACCTTCTCGATGGTCTCGGTGAGCAGTGCCACGCCGCGCAGAGCGAAGAACTCGCACTCGAGCGGCACTATCACCTTGTGAGCGGCCGTCAGGGCGTTCACCGTGAGCAGGCCCAGCGAGGGCTGACAGTCGATCACGATGTAGTCGTAGTCGGCCATCAGCGGCTTCAGGGCGCGCTGCAGCGTGGACTCCCGGGCCACCTCGCTGACCAGCTGTACTTCGGCAGCCGACAGGTCGATGTTGCTCGGGAGCAGGTCCATGTTGGGCACGGCGGTCTTCAGGAGGACCTCGTCGGCCGACATGCCCCGCTCCATGAGCAGGTTGTAGACCGTGAGGTCGAGCTCCATCGGGTTGACGCCGAGACCGACGGACAGGGCGCCCTGCGGGTCGAAGTCGACGAGCAGGACACGGCGTCCGTACTCCGCGAGTGCGGCACCCAGGTTGATGGTCGACGTGGTCTTGCCGACGCCGCCCTTCTGGTTGCACATCGCGATGATCTTCGCGGGACCGTGGTCGGTCAGCGGACCCGGGATCGGGAAGTAGGGCAGGGGCCGGCCGGTCGGGCCGATCCGCTCGCGGCGCTGGCGGGCAGCGTCGGGCGCGAGGGTGGCCGCGTACTCCGGATCGGGCTCGTACTCGGCGTCGGGGTCGTAGAAGTGCCCCTGGGGCACCTCGTCGAAGTCGGCGAAGTGGGCGGTCTCTCGGCCACTCTCGTTGCCGGCCATGGCGTTCACGTTTAGGCCGTCCATCATCTGGGGGGCTGTCGTCATGTGCTGGTGGGTGGCGAAGGTGCGGACAGCGACGGAGCCGACAGCCTCCAGCCCGATCGGGCTCTGGCCCCGTGCAGGCATCCCTGGTTGAACACCCCCGGGAGTAAATGTCGACTCATTCACAAGTCGTCTTACCTCCTTGGACGTGACCAGGAAACTTATCGATAGGTCAGCGTGACACCATGCCGACGATTGGCGACTCTATGGCGTGTCACCGGTTCGCAGCAACACAATCCGCCGGACCCGGCCCGATGTGTCGGCAATCGAACACCCCCCTGTCAAGGGTGCGCAGTCACTCCGGCGCACATTTCACAACTGTACGAAACGGGCAAAGAGTTACATTCAGCGCGAGTTGCGCGGAGGCTTCACAGGGGCCGACACACGTCCGGCCGGACCTTGCTCGGCAAGGTCCGGCCGGACGTGCGGGGTTGACGGGATGCGCCGACTCGTCAGCCGAGAAGCGTGCTCAGCTCGACGTGCTCCAGGCCGTGCGCCTCCGCCACCTCGCGGTAAACGACCTGGCCCTCATGGGTGTTGAGGCCCTTGGCGAGCGCGGCGTCGCGGCGCAGCGCCTCGACCCAGCCGCGGTTGGCGAGCTCCAGGATGTACGGCAGCGTCGCGTTGGTGAGCGCGTACGTGGAGGTGTTCGGCACCGCGCCAGGCATGTTGGCGACGCAGTAGAAGACCGAGTTGTGGACCGTGAAGGTCGGGTCGGCGTGCGTCGTCGGGTGCGAGTCCTCGAAGCAACCACCCTGATCGATTGCAATGTCGACAAGTACACTTCCGGGCTTCATCTTGGCGACGAGCTCGTTGGTGACCAGCTTCGGGGCCTTCGCGCCGGGGATCAGCACGGCGCCGATGACGAGGTCGGCCTCGATGACGGCCTTCTCCAGCTCGAAGGCGTTGGAGACGACGGTCTTGACCTTGGTGCCGAAGACCTTGTCGGCCTCGCGCAGCTTGTTGATGTCCCTGTCGAGCAGCGTGACGTGGAAGCCGAGCCCGACGGCGATCTGCGTGGCGTTCCAGCCGGAGACGCCGCCGCCGATGACGACCGCCTCACCGGGGGCCGTGCCCGGGACGCCGCCCGGCAGCACACCACGGCCGCCGACCGAGCGCATCAGGTGGTAGGCGCCGACCTGGGGTGCCAGGCGGCCCGCGACCTCGGACATCGGCGCGAGCAGCGGGAGTGCGCGGCTCGCGGTCTCGACGGTCTCGTACGCGATGGCGGTGGTGCCGGACTCCAGCAGTGCGTCCGTGCACTCGCGGGAGGCGGCGAGGTGCAGGTAGGTGAAGAGCGTCTGGTCCTTGCGGAGGCGGTGGTACTCCTCGGCAACCGGCTCCTTGACCTTCAGCAGCAGGTCGGCCGTGGCCCAGACCTCGTCGGCAGTGGGCAGGATCTGCGCACCGGCGGCGGCGTACTCCTCGTCCGTGATCGAGGACCCGACGCCGGCGTTCTGCTCGACGACGACCTGGTGGCCGTTGCGGACGAGCTCATGCACACCGGCGGGCGTGATGGCCACGCGGAACTCGTTGTTCTTGACTTCGCGGGGGATGCCGACCTTCACGTCGATCACGGTCCTTGACTCAGAGGGTTACTCGGGCACGGCGGTACATACCCGGACACACTTAGTGTAAATGGAGACACCACGGAGGTTCGCGGCAAGACCAGTCTAATGAAGGGCTTCCTGCTGTCTAGCCTTACAAAGCATTAATTTTCTGCCGACACACTGCGGATTTCGCAGGTAGGGCCCTTCTCGCCCAGCAGCCTGTCCGCCATACCGCGGTGCAGCCGGGCCGCAGTGGGGTCTCCGAGCCGCTCGAGGGTGTCGGCCAGCCGGAGCTCCAGCGCCGCCTGCAGGCGTACGTCCTTGGCCTGCCGCGCCCACTCCACGGCCTCCTGGCAGGTCTGCAGCGACTCCTGCGGCCGCCCCGCGTACTCCTGCACCCGCGCGGCCTCACTGAGCGCCCGCGCCTGGGCGGGCAGGTCGCCGAGCCTGCGGTACCCGGCCGCCGCGGCCCGCCAGTTCCGCAGCGCCTCGCCGTACCGCCCGGCATAGGTGTGGACGGCGCCGAGCCGCCCGTACAACCGCGCCTCGTCGGCACGCTCGCCCTGGGTGAGCCGCTGCGCGAGCGCCCGGCCGAACCAGTCGGAGGCCCGGTGGAAGTCCCCCAGCTCGGCGTAGGCGCCGCCTACGGATTCCATCGCCCTGCCGGTCGCGTACGGGTCCTTCGCCGCCCGCCCGGCGTCCAGCGCGGCCCGGTATCGGGTCAGCGCCTCCTTCGTACGCCCGGTCCTGGCATCCAGATCGGCGAGATTGAGCAGCGCGGCAGCCTGCTCACGGGGCAGCTTGCGCCGCTCGGCGACGGCCAGGACCAGTCCGTGCAGCCCGTACAGATCGGGTGCGGCGGCCTCGGTGCCCTGGTGCACGGCCAGCGCCCGCACCAGCGCGGCCACCAACCGCCTTGCCAGGGTGTCGAGTTCACCGTCCTCGACGGCGATCCGGGCGGAGGCGAGCAGAGCGGGCCGGCGGATCCGCAGCCAGGCAGCGGCCGCTTCGGGATCCGGGAAGCGCAGCGAGCGCGGCAGCCCGGCGAGCTTCTTGCCGGCCGGGGAGCCCTCCGGCTCGGTGACCGCCCGGCAGGACTGCAGCTGCCGTACGGTCCGCTCCAGCATCCGGGCCCGGGCCAGCTGGACCTCGGCCGGCCGGTCCCGGTCCGCCAGCAGGGCGCGCAGCAACGGGACGAGGCAGCCGGGCACCGCGTACTGCGACAGCTCCGCGCCATTGGTCCGCAGCAGGCCCAGCAGGACGAAGTCGTCGAGGGTCGACTGGGCGGCCGAGACCGAGCAGCCGGCCAGCGCGGAGGCGGTGTGGGCGTCGGCGAGTCCGGCCGGGGCGAGCGCGAGCAGGCGCAGTATCCGGGCGGCGGTCGGCGGCAGGGACTCGTGGACCAGCCGGAAGGCACGGGCCAGCGGGCGGGCACCGGTGGACTGCTCGTCGTCGTCCGGCAGCTCGTGCAGCTGCTTGGTGACGTCGGCGACCGATGCCATCGGATGGGTGGCGAGCCAGCCGCCGATCATGACCAGAGCAGCCGGCTGCCCGCCGCACACCTCGGCGAGGGTCTCGGCGGTCCGCGGGTCGACGGTGATCCTGACCTGGCCGATGGTGCGGGCCAGCAGCTGGACGGCGGAGCCCGCGTCGAGACCGCCGAGGGTGCAGGGCCGGACGCCGGGAATGCCGGTCAGCGGGCCCTGCGCGGTGGCGACGACGAGGCAGTCCGGGTTGTCCGGCAGCAGCGGGTCGACCTGCTCGGCGTCGGCCGCGTCGTCGAGCAGCAGCAGGGCGCTCTGTGCGGCGAGGGCCTCGCGGACCATCCCGGACAGTTCGTCACCGTCCGCGCCGGGCGGGCCGGTGACGCCCAGTTGGTCGAGGAGCTCGCGTGCGGTGCGTTCGGTGGGGACGGGGGCGCCGCCGGGTTCGGTAAGCCGGACCCGGAGCAGCCCGTCGGGGTAGTCGCCGGAGTCCATGAGCCCGCGGGCGAGTTCCTCGGCGAGTGCGGTGCGTCCGGAGCCGGGGCGTCCGGCGATCAGCAGGACCCGGGCACGGGCGGTCTTGCGGCCGGCCAGGGTGTCCAGCCCGGCCCGTTCGATATCGGCCCGCAGCGCCTTCAACTCGCGTTCGCGGCCGAAGAATCGGGGTGGTGCGGCGCCGGACGGCTTCTCGGTACCCGCTGCCGTCGCCGGGCCGCTGGTGTCCACCGCCTGATCCGTCACGGGCCACGCTCCACTTCGCTGCACGCGTTGCCCGCCGGGACTCCGGTCAGGGCACTCCGAGCGTAGTTCAGGCGTATGCGCCCTCAGAGTGGAGCGCGGCGGGTGCGCCCCCCGATCGGATCAGCAGTTCGTCCGACCGGAAGACTTACCTGCGTCCCGATAGACCGTCAGGCCTCGAACGGCCGGGCCGGCCACGGCGCCTCGGCCGGCCGCAACGAATCGATCCCGTCACCGGCGAGCACGGCCGCGAGCGAGAGGACACCCACCACGAGGCAGTTGTTGTGCAGCTCCCCGGCGAGCACCCCGCGTACGAGCTCCTGCAGCTCCACCCGTGCCAGCTCCATGTCGGCCTCCTCCTCGGAGACCGCGAAGCGCTCACCGTCCGCTTCGGAGAGGTTCCGGGCGAGGAAGATCCGTACGGCTTCGTCGCAGCCGCCGGGCGTGGTGTAGACGTCGGTCAGTACCCGCCAGTCCTCGGCCTTGGCGTACGCCTCCTCGTAGAGCTCGCGCTGCGCCGCGTGCAGCGGGTTCTCACCGGGGACGTCGAGCAGTCCGGCGGGGATCTCCCAGAGCTTGTGGCGCACGGGGTGCCGGTACTGCCGCAGTACGAGGACCCGGCCCGCGTCGTCGAGTGCGAGCACGGCGACCGATCCGGGGTGGACCTGGTAGTCGCGGCGGACGACCGATCCGTCGGGCATCACCACGTCATCGGTGCGGACGCTGGTCTTGTTGCCCGTGAAGGGGGTCCCGGTCGCAGTGACCTGCCACTCCTCGGGCGTGTCCTGGATAACCATCTACGTCCTCCCACAAAAAAGAAACCGGGGTACGGATCCTCGATCGATCCGTACCCCGGTCAACGGTAACGCCTGCCTGCCGCCGGACTACTTGCCCGACGTGGCGCCCCGCTTGCTGTCTGCCCGGGCGCCCGTCCTGCGCTCGACGGCCGCCTTCACCAGGCCCGCGAAGAGCGGGTGCGGGCGGGTCGGGCGGGAACGGAGCTCCGGGTGCGCCTGGGTGGCGACCAGGTAGGGGTGGATCTCGCGCGGGTACTCGACGTACTCGACGAGCTTGTTGTCCGGCGAGGTGCCGGAGAAGACCAGACCGGCCTTCTTCTCCAGCTCGGCGCGGTAGGCGTTGTTGACCTCGTAGCGGTGGCGGTGACGCTCCTCCACGTACGGCTGGTCGCCGTACGCCTCACGGACCAGCGAGCCCTCGGCGAGCTTCGCCGGGTACAGGCCGAGCCGCATGGTGCCGCCCAGGTCACCCGCGCCCTCGACGTAGGCGAGCTGTTCCTCCATCGTCGAGATGACGGGGTGGGAGGTGGCGGCGTCGAACTCGGTGGAGTTGGCGTCGGGGATCTCGGCGAGGTTGCGCGCCGCCTCGATCACGATGCACTGCAGGCCGAGGCAGAGGCCGAGCAGCGGCACCTTGTTCTCACGGGCGTACTGAATGGCACCGATCTTGCCGTTGACACCGCGGTCGCCGAAGCCACCGGGGACGCAGATGGCGTCGACGTCGGAGAGCTGCCTGGCGGCACCGGCCGGGGTCTTGCAGTCGTCGGAGGCGACCCACTTGACCTTGACCCGGGCCTTGTTCGCGAAGCCGCCGGCCCGGATGGCCTCGGTGACGGAGAGGTACGCGTCGGGCAGGTCGATGTACTTGCCGACGAGTGCGACGGTGACCTCGTGGTCAGGGTTGTGGACGCGGTCCAGCAGGTCGTCCCAGGTGGTCCAGTCGACATCGCGGAACGGCAGGTCGAGCTTGCGCACCACGTACGCGTCCAGACCCTCGGTGTGCAGCACCTTCGGAATGTCGTAGATCGACTTGGCGTCCACACAGGCCACCACAGCGGCTTCGTCGACGTCGCACATCAGCGAGATCTTGCGCTTGATGGCGGTCGGTACGTCACGGTCGGCGCGCAGCACGATGGCGTCCGGCTGGATACCGATGTTGCGCAGCGCCGCGACGGAGTGCTGGGTGGGCTTGGTCTTGAGCTCGCCGGACGGGCCGATGTACGGCAGCAGCGAGATGTGCACGACGAAGACGTTGTCCCGGCCGACCTCGTGACGGACCTGGCGGACGGTCTCCAGGAACGGCAGCGACTCGATGTCGCCGACCGTGCCGCCGACCTCGGTGATGACGACGTCGACGTCGTCGGTGGCCATGCGGCGGATGCGGTGCTTGATCTCGTTGGTGATGTGCGGGATGACCTGCACGGTGTCACCGAGGTACTCGCCGCGCCGCTCCTTGGCGATGACCTGCGAGTACACCTGGCCGGTCGTGACGTTGGCGGAGCCGTCGAGGTCGACGTCGAGGAAGCGCTCGTAGTGGCCGATGTCCAGGTCGGTCTCGGCGCCGTCGTTGGTGACGAACACCTCGCCGTGCTGGAACGGGTTCATCGTGCCCGGGTCGACGTTCAGGTAGGGGTCGAGCTTCTGCATGGTGACCCGAAGGCCCCGCGCCTTGAGCAGGGCACCCAGGCTGGAGGCAGTCAGACCCTTGCCGAGGGATGAGGCGACACCCCCGGTGACGAAGATGTGCTTGGTCGTCGTGGATGTGGGCTGCATAGCCAAAGGGGGCTCCCGTGGTCGCGGATCTTGAGGTGCGTACCGGCGTTGCCATCCGGAGATCCGGAGGTGCCGTCGCTGCGGTTCGGGGGGCTCGTCCGCTGTTGCTGACGACCACCGGTCCACGGGCTACCAGGGTATCAGCGACTGGGGGAGCCCGCTTCCGGCCACGCCCGGCACACTCGTTGCACAGAATCACCACACCACGTTCACGCCCCACTCGTTCGGCGCAGACGTGTTGCCGGGACCGTCGCGCGGATCATGCACGTGCGTCGTATCCTGCTCGGACACTCGCCCCGGGCGAGGCATTGGAGCCCTCGGCTCACCACAACAACCCCTTGCAACGACCTCTTGACCCGCAGTAAGCGCCCCACGGGGCGACATGGCCGTTCGACTGGAGATGCACGTGGCCGGGCGCATCGAGGATTACGCACTCATCGGAGACATGCAGACCGCTGCCCTGGTCTGCCGGGACGGCACGGCCGACTGGCTGTGCCTGCCCCGCTTCGACTCGCATGCCATCTTCGCGGGACTGCTGGGTACCGAGGAGCACGGCTTCTGGCGCCTGGGCCCCGCGTACGCGACCGGGACGGAGCCACCGGCAGCGGACCGGCGGCGCTACCGCGGGGACTCCCTCATCCTGGAGTCGGAGTGGGACACGCCGCGCGGCACGGTCCGCGTGACCGACTTCATGCCCCCGCGTGACGGCGCGCCGCAACTGATCCGGATCGTGGAAGGGATCAGCGGCCGGGTGCCGATGCGCTCCGAGCTGCGCATGCGGTTCAGCTACGGGCGGGTCATCCCGTGGGTGCACAAGGTCGACGGCCGCACGGTCGCGGTCGCCGGCCCGGACTCCGTCTGGCTGGACACGCCCGCCGACACGTACGGCGAGAACCTGACGACGTACTCCGACTTCATCGTCGCACCGGGGGACCGGATCGCCTTCACCATCAGCTGGCAGCCCTCGCACCACGAGCCGCCCGGACTGCCCGACCCGGAGGGGTCGCTGGAGGCGACGGAGGACTTCTGGCGCGAGTGGGTCGAGCAGTGCACGTACCACGGCCCCTACCGTGAGGCGGTGGTCCGCTCCCTGATCACCCTGAAGGCACTGACGTACGCGCCGACCGGCGGCATCGTCGCCGCCCCGACCACCTCGCTGCCGGAGGACATCGGCGGCTCACGGAACTGGGACTATCGCTACACCTGGCTGCGCGACGCGGCGATCACCCTCTCCTCGCTGCTGCGCACCGGCTACCGCGAGGAGGCCCGCGCCTGGCGCGAGTGGCTGCTGCGGGCCGTCGCGGGTGACCCGGAGAACCTGCAGATCATGTACGGCATCGCGGGTGAGCGCGAGCTGGGCGAGGCCGAGCTGGACTGGCTGCCCGGTTACGAGAACTCAAGCCCGGTCCGGGTCGGCAACGGCGCGGCGGGACAGCTGCAGCTCGATGTGTACGGCGAAGTCATCGAGGCGCTGCACCTCGCCCACATGACGGGCCTGACCCGCAACGACTACGCGACGGGGCTCCAGCTGAAGCTGATCTCGTACCTGGAGAACCACTGGGACGAACCGGACGAGGGCATCTGGGAGGTGCGCGGGCCGCGCCGTCACTTCGTCCACTCCAAGGTCATGGCCTGGGTCGCCGTCGACCGCACCATCAAGCTGATCGAGTCCGGGGACATCGAGGGACCTCTGGAGCGGTGGCGGGAACTGCGCGACGGCATCCACCGCGATGTCTGCGAAAACGGCTACGACAAGGAACGCAACACCTTCACCCAGTCCTACGGGTCGAGGGAGCTCGACGCATCGCTGCTGCTGATCCCGCAGATGGGCTTCCTGCCGCCGGACGACAAGCGGGTCATCGGCACGATCGAGGCGATCCAGCGCGAGCTGTCCACAGAGGACGGCTTCGTGCTGCGCTACCCCACCAAGGGCGAGGACACGGGCGTCGACGGTCTCGAGGGCGACGAGGGCGCGTTCCTGGCGTGCTCGTTCTGGCTGGCCGACGACCTGGCGATGATCGGGCGGGTCGACGAGGCACGCCAGCTCTTCGAACGGCTGCTCTCGCTCCGCAACGACTTGGGGCTGCTCGCGGAGGAGTGGGATCCGCGGCTGCAGCGGCAGGTGGGGAACTTCCCGCAGGCGTTCAGCCATGTGCCACTGATCGACACGGCGCTGCGGCTGACGGCGAGCGGGGCCTACGTCGGCTGACCCCGGGGAGGGGATGTGGGATCCCGGATCCCCATCACCGCGGGCCACACCAGGGCCTGGTCGCTCCGCGCCCGGTGAAGCCCGAACCGTTCCCACGCTGTTCCAGTACGGACTCGCCCGCGCCGGCCGCACCGAAGTGCACCGCCCCGACGGCGATCACCGGTCCTCTGCCGGCAGCAGGACGACCAGCCGGGCGCCGGGTCGGTTGTCCTCGATGCGGGTGCTGCCGTGATGGGCCGTGACGGTGTCACGGACGATGGCGAGGCCGAGGCCGCTGCCACCGGTGTACCGGGCGCGGGCGTCGTCCAGGCGGGTGAAGCGTCCGAAGACGCGCTCCCGGTCGGCCTCGGGGATGCCGGGGCCGTCGTCGGCCACGACCAGCCGGGCGGTGCCGTCGAGGGTGCGGAGGCTGACGTCGATACGCGTGGTGGCGTGGCGCAGGGCGTTGTCCAGCAGATTGCGTACGACACGGGCGAGGGCGTCCTCGTCGCCCTCCACACGTGCCGCGCCGACGGCGTGCTGGTCGATGACGAGCCGGGTTCGGCGGCGGGCCTGGCGCACCTCGGTGAAGACGATCTCGTCCAGGTCGACGGGACGGGTGCGCAGCCGGGGCCGGGCGTCGAGTCGCGCGAGTTGGAGCAGGTCGTCGACGAGCCGGGCGAGTCGTTCGGTCTCCCGGAGAAGGCCGGGGGCGAGGGTCTTCCAGTCGGTGGAGCCGGGGTGATGGGCGGCGACTTCAAGGCGGGTGTGCAGGGTGCTGAGGGGGTTGCGCAGTTCGTGGGCGGCGTCCGCGATGAACCTTCGCCGCCGTTGGGTCGCTGCGTCCAGACGGGCCAGCAGATCGTTGAAGGTCCTGGCCAGCCGGCCGAGCGCGTCGTCGGCGGGCGGTACGTCGACGCGGCGGCTCAGGTCGGACGCGGTGATCTCCGCGGTCTGCGCACGCATGGCGTCCACGGGGCGCAGCGCGCGCCCGGTGAGCAGCCACACGACACCGGTGAGCAGGGCGACGACCGCCGGCACGCCGGTGGCCAGACCGGCGGCGAGCTGGGCCAGACCGTGGTCGACGCTTTCGGTGGGCACGGCCACGTACACGGTCACGGGATTGCGGGCCGTGCCCGCGGGGACACCGACGGCACGCCACGTCCCGCTGCCCCCCACGGGAATGTCGTGGACGGTGTGGGCCCGCGGAATGCTGGACTCGCTCGCCGGGAAAGTGAACGCCCGCGGCCGGCCGCGCAGATTGGCCGAACTGGAGCTCACCTTTCCCCCGGCGTCGACGACCTGTACGGCGACTTCCCCGTGGTCGGTGAGGGGCACCTCCGCGGGGATCCGGTCGCTGTCCTCGTACGATGCCACGACCTGGGCGCTTTGCAGGGCGGTCTGATCGAGACCGCTGATCAGGCTTGCGTGCAGCCAGACGACGAGCAGCGCGGCGGCTCCGGCCAGCCCGGCCGTCATGACCACGGCCGCGGCGGCGGTCAGCCGCAGCCGCAACGACCGGCAGGCCCACCAGGACCGAACGACGGCGGACATCTGTCACCTCGCGCCACTGCGCAGCCGGTAGCCGGCACCGCGGACGGTCTCGATGGTCCGGCGGTCGAACGGGGCGTCGATCTTGCGCCGGAGGTAGCCGACGTACACCTCGACGATGTTGGTGTCGCCGTCGAAGTGCTCGTCCCACACGTGGGAGAGGATGTCCGTCTTGCTGATCACCTCGTCGGGGTGCCTGAGCAGGTACTCCAGGAGTGTGAACTCCCGTGCCGTCAGGTCGATGTCACGGTACCCACGGCGGCAGCGGTGTCGCGCGGGGTCCAGGGTGAGGTCGCCGGCGGTGAGCACGGCGGGCCGGGCGGGTGCTCCGCGGCGCAGCAGGGCCCTCAGGCGGGCGACGAGCACCACGTAGGAGAACGGCTTCCTCAGGTAGTCGTCGGCGCCGAGGTCGAGGGCGTCCGCCTCGTCGTACTCCCCGTCCTTCGCCGTGAGCATCAGCACCGGCGTCCAGACCCTGGCCGCCCGCAGCCGTTTCAGGACCTCGTACCCCGACATGGAGGGCAGCATGATGTCCAGCCCGATGACGTCGTAGGGCTCGTGGAGAGCCCGCCACAGTCCGTCCGCGCCGTCGTGTGCGACGTCGGCGACAAAGCCCTCCGCGGCAAGTCCGTCGGCGATCGCCTCGGCGAGTGCTTGCTCGTCCTCGATGATCAGCATTCGCATGGCAGCCTCTCTCCATCCACCGTAGCTCCGGACCAGCGGCTGTTTGCTGAGAGGACCCTGAGGATCGGTTCGGCTCTCAGCCTCCTCTCAGTGCCCCGGTCAGAGGCTGGAATCGTCAAACAGGCACGGCCAGGCAAGGTGAGGAATGATGAAGGGCCTCCGAGACGAGCGCCGGGACCGTGACCGGGACACCCGGGAGCGCATGCGGCACGACGACGACCGCGACCGGCGGGCAACCGACGTCCGGCGAGTCGGCGGGCGGCCCGAGGGACGGCGAGAGACGGACCTCGACGAGCGGCAGCGCCTGGTGCGCACGTCGCGCGTCGCCGATCAGCCGTTCGGCTGACGGCACATGCGGCCGGTCCGTGCTCCGCGGGGCACGGACCGGCCGCATGTGCCGTCAGCCGCTGCGGATGGCGATCGCCGCAGTACGGCTTCCGTCCATGGTGACGTCTGCGATCGTCCAGCCCGGCAGCCCCTCGGCCGGCGCGGCGCCGGTGCCGCCGTAGTCGGTGGACAGCCCCCGGCCCCCGGTAGACGAGGGCGAGGGGGCGGCGCCCCGCGGTGGTGTCGGAGTGCGCCATGGCTGCCTCACCTCGCATGCTTCGTCGGCTCGGACCTCGTACGCCGCCCGGTGGCCGCTGCCGTGAGCCCTTCGGCGGGGAGCCCGTGCCAACTCGTTCCCGGCGTCAGCCGCTCGCCCTTCATGACCAGGGACAGTGTCCCGAGCCGGACATCGGCGCCCACCACCGCGTCGTAGAGCACGATCGCCCGCGAGCCGATGCTCGCACCGGGGCCGACGGTCACCGTCGACATTTTCATCACGCGGTCCTCGAACAGGTGGGTCTGCAGGGAGACGTGCAGGCCGATCGCGGCGTCGTCGCCCACCTCCACCAGGTCGAACTCGGTGAGGTACGTGGTTCCGATCCAGGTGCGCCGTCCGATGCGGGCGCCGAACAAGCGGAGCACCGGCGGGAGGAACGGCGTCCCCACCAGGACAGCCACGCCTGCCGGGACCGCGGCCCCCTCGAAGAGACCGGTGACGAATTCCGTACGGCGCACGAACAGGCTCCACAGGGGCTCGACGCGCGGCCGGTACCTCCCGGCGACCACCCACTTGGCAAGCGCGCAGTACCCGATGACGGCCAGCACCGCGCCCATGGCGAGGAACGGCGACACGAGCAACGACACCAGCGGCCCTGTACGGCGGGCAGTGCCGGTCAGGGCCAGCAGGTACAGGAAGGCACTGGTGGCGAGCACCGAGGCGGGCATGGTGACGCGGAAGAACTCGATGGCCAGGCGGCCGAGCACGGCCTTGCGGGTGGGCCGGAACGTCAGCTCCTCGGGGTACGGACCACTGGCCTGGCGTACCGGCAGCCGCAGTGCGGGCGAGCCCAGCCAGGTGCTGTCGGCGGGCACCTCGTCCGGGGGCGGCACCGTGCCCACTCCGATCAGACTGCCCGGGCCGAGCCGCGCTCCGGCGGGAACGAGCGCCGCGTTGCCGACGAACGCGCGTCCGCCGACCTCGGTGGACCGGAACGCCATGCGGTCGGCCGCGAAGGTGGCGACGCCGACGCCGGCCTTGTCGGCGACGAAGCTGCCGTCACCGAGGGTGAGAAGGTCCGGGTCGATGAACGCCGCGGTGGAGACTTCGGCGCGTCGGCCGATGCGGGCGCCGAGCAGCCGCAGCCACGGAACCGTGTAGAGCGTGGCGTAGAGCGAGTTGGTGAGGAGCAGGCTGTGTTCCAGCAGCTTGTCGGCGATCCACTTGCGCACGCCGAGTGCCGAACGCGCCGGGTGGATCCCCAGGGGTGTCCTCGGCAGGACAACCCGCTTGCCGGCGGCGACGACGAGGCACACCGTGGCCACGAAGACCGGGCCGGACAGCGCGGTGGCGGCCAGACCGTCGGTCGTGCCGCCATGCAGCCAGGCCCACCAGAACAGGGCGAAGCTCGGCAGGGGCATGGAGATCACGGCCACTTCCAGCAGGACCAGGCCGAGCAGGGCGGCGGCCAGCTGCCGCGGCCGCCAGCGGTCCGTCTCGACCCGGCTTCGCAGCATCGTCTCGACGAGCGGGGAGAGTGCCTCGACCCGGCGTGCGGGCGATCCGGCACGGCGCGCTCCGGCCGGGACCGCCTCGTCCGGGCCTGCCACGGACTGCTCGCCGAGTGCGGACCGGGGGCCCAGACACGCGCCGGGTTCGAGGACCGCGTTGGCGCCGACGTACGCCCGCTCGCCGATGGTGATCGGGGCGACTGTGACCCATCCGTCGGTGACCTGCCAGGGGCGAAGCGTGGCGCCGTAGCCGATCGTGGCGTCGCAGTCGACGCGCAGCAGCGTGGGCAGGCCGACGAGGCTGGTGGCGATGGTGGTCCGGGGGCCGATGCGCGCACCGAGGAGCCGCAGGTAGGGGCCCATCAGAGGGGACCCGCTGAGCATCCGCACGGGGCCGATCTCGATCAGCAGCACGTCCAGCGCCCACAGACGCAGGTAGGTCGCTCCCCACAGCGGGTACCGGCCGGGCCGGATGCCCGCCGCCAGCGGTCGCGCGAGAGCGAGGGGAACGAGCCAGCGTACGGCGGCGAAACCGGCCAGCACGGCGATCGTCGGCGCCACGGCCCCCAGGCCCGACACCTGACCGTGGTGCAGTGCGTAGGGGAGGGCCACCGGTCCCGTCAACAGGAAGAGCAGCCCGTAGAAGGCCGCCGCCTGGGCCAGGCCGGCGCGTGCGATCCTCGCGCGGCCGTGCCGCAGGGGCGCCGGGCGGGGCTGCTCCGACGGGCGAGGGGCATCCGCGCAGGCACGCAGGCGTGCCGCGAACGCGCGCACGGTCGGGTTCTCGTACAGGTCGCGCAGTGTGGGGCCGGTCCCGCCGTCCCGGCCGCGCAGCAGCGACACGGCGCGGGCGGCGAGCAGGGAGTGACCGCCGAGATCGGTGAAGAAATCGGCCTCCGCCGACAGCTCCTCGGGTGTGATTCCGAGCACCTGCGCCCAGGCGTTGCGTACCCTCGTCTCCAGCTCGCCGCGGGCCGGCGCCACGTGGCCGGTGCCGACGAGCCGGCGGCCGGTCGGTGCGGGCAGCCGCGTGCGGTCGGTCTTGCCGCTCGGCATGACCGGCAGCCGGTCGAGGAAGTCCAGCGCCGAGGGCACCATGTAGGCGGGCAGCGAGCGACGCAGGCGCTCGTGCAGCCGGGCGGCGAGGGCGTCGTCGGGAAGCGCGCCGTTCTTGGTGCGCACGACGTAGGCGGCGAGAACGCGGTCGCCGTCGTGCCCGTCGCGCGCGGCCACGAGGGCGGTGCCCGCCTGGGCCACGCCGGGGTCCTCCAGCAGTACGTTGTCGATCTCGTCCAGCGACACCCGGTAGCCGCGGATCTTCACCTCGGCGTCGGCCCGGCCGAGGTACTCGATCTCCCCTTCGTCGGTCATCCTGCCGAGGTCTCCGGTGCGGTACAGGCGGCCGCCGCCGGGCGCCAGGGGGTGCTCGACGAAGCGGTCGGCGGTCAGGTCCGGTCGGCCCGCGTAGCCACGGGCGAGGCCGGGACCGCCCAGGCAGATCTCGCCGACGTCGCCGTGCGGCACCGGCCGGCGCCGCTCGTCGAGGAGGACCGCCGAGTACGTCGGCAGGGGGCGGCCGATGGTCACCGGTCGCCCCGGCAGAAGTTCCTGCCAGGTCGCCGTGACGGTGGCCTCGGTCGGCCCGTATGTGTTGAGGATGCGCCGTCCCGGCCTGCTCCACCGTTGGACGAGTGAGGCCGGGCACGCCTCACCGCCCACGACGACGCTGCGGATCCGCGGGAGGTCGCGCGGGATCGTCGCCAGCAGCGTCGGTACGCAGTACAGCATGGTCACGTCGTGCTCCTCGAGGAAGTCGGCGAGTTCGTCGCCGAGCCGTCCCGAGCCGTCCGGTCCGGCGACGAGCGTGGCGCCGGCCGCCCAGGTGGGCCAGATCTCCTCGATGGAGAAGTCGAACGAGATGGTCATGCCCTGGTACACCCGGTCCTGCGGCCGGACGCCGTAGATCGGGGACACGACGCGCAGGAAGTTGCAGATGCTCGACTGGGCGATCTCCACGCCTTTGGGCCGGCCGCTGGACCCCGAGGTGTACATGACGTAAGCGAGCGGATCATCCGCGCCCCGGGCCTCGGCAGGCGGGCGCGAGGACGCCACTGGTGGCAGATCTCCGGCGCACGCGTCGATCTCGATCACCGGGCACGCCCGGCGCGGCCCCGCCCAGGTGGCGTCGGCCGCGAGAGCTGACGTGGTCAGCACCACGGTGGCGCCGGCGTCGCTCAAGATGAAGGCGACCCGGTCGGGCGGCGCCGCGGGGTCGATCGGCACGAATGCCGCACCTGTCTTGCAGACGCCCAGCAGGTACACGTACATGTCCACGGAGCGGGGCAGCAGCAGAGCCACGCGCCTGCCCGGACCGATGCCGATACTGCGCAGCCGGTGGGCGACTCGATCGGCTCGGGCGTCGAGGCCGGCGTAGGTCAGACGGTGTGATCCGCATTCGAGGGCGACGGCCGACGGTATGCGGTCGCAGGCGTCCTCGAAGAAACAGTGCAGTCTGCCGGTGGTGTCCGCAGCCCTCGGGGCGGTACGGCCCCGGGCCGGATCGACGGGGAGGGCGACGGTACGCGGGGCCATGGGCTCCATCCTTCCGGTCCACGAGATGCTCGGTCGTTCCCGGTCACTCCTCCAGCCTGGGTGGCGTCCGCTGAGAGGACGCTGAGAAGCGGATCCACGCGTAGCAGCACCGCTCTCCCGGTGAGCGGCCCGCGGCGAACGACATCAGCGCCGCGGTCCGCCGCCCTCCGCCCCGGTCACGACGGGAAGCTCCGAGGGCAGCCCCCATTCGCTCCAGGACCCGTCGTACACAGCCAGCTCCCGGTAGCCCGCCAGCTCGGCGCCCAGTGTCAGAACGCAGGCGGTGACACCCGATCCGCAGCTGAAGAGCAGCCGCTTCCGCTCCCCGGCGAGGGCGGCGAACGCGGCGCGCAGCTCCTGCGCCGGACGCATCCGGCCGTCGCGCTGGATCTCGCCGAAAGGCAGATTGACCGCCCCCGGCATATGGCCGGCGCGCAGCCCCGGTCGTGGCTCGGCGACCGCGCCGGAGAACCGTCCCCTGGAGCGGGCGTCGATGACGGCCGCGGTGGGGTCGGCCAGGGCCGCCACCACCTCCTCGCTTCCGATGACCAGCCCCGCGCGCGGCCGAGCGGTGAAGTCGCCGCGCTTCACGGCGGGCGCGGGCCCGGCGCTCTCCAGCGGCAGCCCGGCGTCGGTCCAGGCCGGCAGGCCGCCGTCGAGCACCGCTACCCGGTCGAAGCCCATCGCGCGCAGCATCCACCAGGCGCGCGCGCTGGAGTAGACGCCCACGCAGTCGTAGACGACGACGGTGTCGGTGTCGTCGACACCCAAGGCGCGCAGCTCCTCGGTGAACCGGTCGGCGTCGGGCATCGTGTGGGGCAGTGGTCCGGAGTGGTCGGACAACGCCCCGTCGATGTCGAAGGGCCGCGCCCCCTCGATCCGGTGCGCGGAGCCCCGGTGCGCACCCACCGAGGCGTCGAGGACCACCAGCCCGCGCTCGCCCAGCCGCGCCGCGAGCCAGTCGGAGCCGACCAGCGGGCCGGGAAGCGGGTCCGTAAGGTCTTCCCGGCTTCCGTATGCCGATACGTCGTCGCTCACGTCTGCTCCACGTGCAGGTCCGGGTGGGAAGGCCGCTCGGCCCGAATCGCGCGGCGGTCACAAGATCGCAGCGGCCCGCAACCCCTGTCAACAGCGGTTCCCCGCCCCGGCAGGTCAAAGTGGCTGGTCAGTACCGCTGCCCACGATCGGCGGCCTCTCCCCGACGGCTCCCCGACGACGCCCGCATCGCTCTGGGCCGGTACCTTCCTGAATCAGGGCGACTGCCCGCCCGACCCGAGTGGAAACGCGAGGCCAGAACCAGTGGAGAACCAAGGCGGAATCACCGTGCAGCGCGCCCTGGAGCTGCCGGGGCTGCGCAGCGGACTCCCCGAGGTGGTGGCCGGCGCGGACCGGCTGAACCGCACAGTGCGCTGGGTGCACGCGGGCGAGGTCCCGAACATCGCATCCCTCCTCAAGGGCGGTGAGCTGCTGCTCACCACCGGTCTGGGGCTCGGCACCCGCCCCGCCGAGCAGCGCACCTTCGTGCGCAGGCTCGCCGACCGCGGGATCGCCGCCCTGGTGGTGGAGCTCGGGCCGCGCTTCAGCAGACTGCCCGCCTCGATCGTGGACGCCGCGCGGGCAGCCGGTCTGCCGCTCGTGCAGCTGCACCGCGAGGTGCCGTTCGTGACAGTGACCGAGGAGATCCACACCGAGATCGTCAACGGCCATTACGCGCTGCTGCGGCAGGCCGAGGACGTGCACCGGCGGTGCACGGAGGCGCTGCTCGGCGGCGGCGGGATCCCGCAGGTGCTCGGCATCCTGGCGGACTTCACCGCCAACCCGGTCTTCCTGGAGACGGCGGACGGCCAGCTGCTGTACGCGGCGGGCACCGAGTCCGGTCCGGTCTCCGCCGATCCGCTCCAGGTGTGGGACGGGATGCGCGGCGGCCGGGCGGCCCGTGAGGCACCGCCCACGGGTGCGGTGCTGGTGGATGTGCCGGGCGGCGGCCCCGGGTCCGGTTCGGTACGGGCCAGGCTGGTGCTCCTCGCGGTGTCCGGGCCGCTGGTGACGGTGCACCGGATGGCGGCGGAGCGGGCGGCGGGCATCCTCGCCGTGGTGCTGATGCAGGCCCGCCAGGAGGAGGAGCTCGCCGCGCGCGGCCGCGGCGACTTCCTGACGGACCTCGCGGAGGGCCGGATCGCTCCGGGGGACGCACCCGCGCAGGCCCGCGTACTGGGCTTCAAGCCGGGCGAGGCGCCGCTGCTGCCGGTGGTGATGCGACTGGCCCCCGAGCTGTCCCCGTCGGGCAACTGGGCGCTGCTGGCGCGCGCGGTCCTGGAGGAGCTGTCATCGGTGGGCATGCCGGTGCTGCTCGGCGTACGCCCCGTGGAGGGCAGAGTTCCGCTGCTGCTCGGCCTGCGGTCCGAGTCGGAGCGTACGGCGGTGGCCGACCGGGTCGCGGCGGCGCTGCGGGCCGGCGTCGAGCGGGCCGGGCTGGAGCGGGCGGGCGCGCAGCCGCCGGTCGTGGTGGTCGGGGTCGCTGGCGGCTGGGCGGCGGCAGGGGCGGGGCTGCGGCACGCGGCGGAGACGGCGACGGCCGCGCAGGGGCTCAGCGACCGGCCCTGGTACGACGCCCGGCGCCTGGACATCGACCTGCTGCTGTGGCGGCTGCGGGATCATCCGGACCTGGCGGCGTTCGTGGAACGGGCGATCGGCCCGCTGCGCGATCATGACCGCACCTCGCGCCCGCCGCTGCTGCCCACCCTGGAGTCGTATCTCGCCCACGCGGGCCGCAAGGCGGAGACGGCCCGCGAACTGCACCTGAACCGCCAGACCCTCTACAACCGTCTGGCCCGCATCGGCGAGCTGCTGGGCACCGACCTGGACGACCCCCAGACAGTCCTGGCTCTGAGCCTGGCCCTGAGAGCCCGCCGCCACGCCAGACCGGGAGCATCAGGCGACTGAGACGGCCGCGGGATGCTCCGGCATCCCCGCCGTCACCTCACCATCCCCACCCGATCGGCAACGGCTGAGCCAACTCGTCGTACACACTGAGGACTTGCGCGATCGTGTCGTCCTCCGTGGGCCAACTCGCCGCCTGCACACGCCCCGCGCCGGCCATCCGCTCCCGAGCCGCCGGGTCCCCCAGCAGCCGTACAATGGCCCGCGCCATGGCCTCCGCGTTGCCGGACGGCACAAGTTCCGCCGCGTCCCCGACCAGTTCGGGCATCCCGCCCACCGCCGTGGCAACCAACGGCACCCCCATCCGCAGCGCCTCCTGAGCCACCAGCGACCGCGCCTCCCACCGGCTGGGCAGCAGAGCCAGATCGGCGACGGCAAGAAGCTCGGCGACGTCGTCGCGGCTCCCGATCAGCCTGACGGGCAGTTCCTCGTCCCGGATCCGCCGCTGGAGCGCACCCCGCTCCCGCCCCTCCCCCACGATGACCAGCAGGGGTACGGGGTCGAGTTGACGCCACATCCGTGCCGCGTCGAGCAGCGTGTCGTACCCATGATGCGGTACGAGACTGCCGATGGAGACGAGTAACGACCGCCCCACCACTCCGAGTTCGGCCCGCACCTTGCCATCGTCGCGGACAGCGGCGGGAATGCGCGACAGAGGAATGGCGACCGGCGCGAGTCTCGCGTCGCGCGCGCCCCGCCGCCGCGCCCGGTCGACCAGATCCGACGACGTGCCGAGCACAACGGCCGCCGCCCGGGCGGCCCTTCGCTCCAGGAGGTGGAGCAGCCGACTGCGGGCACCTTCGGCGTACGCCCGGGTGTGCCAGGTCAGAACCAGGGGGGTGCGCCGCCCGCCGAGCGCAAGACCCGTGCGTACGGCGGCGTGCAGCCCGTGCGCATGAACGACGTCCGCCCCCCCGCAGGCGCCCCGCAGGGCGGCGACGGCGGCGGGGTCGCTGCGCCGCGGTACGGGGACGAAGCAGGCTCCCGAGCCGGAGAAGTCGTAGGCGCGGTCCAGTTCGGCCGGGGCGCAGACGGTGACATGTACGCCTCTCGCCACCAGCCCCGCGGCCAGCGAGCCGACGTGGGCGCTGCTGCCCGCACTGCCGCCGCCCAGGACTTGGACCGTACGCAGCTGTGACACGTTGAATGGCTCCCGGGGCTACCGAGTGGGCGGTATGTGCACCGCCAAGGATGCCAGTCCGTACGCACGTTCCGGCACCTCGGAGCCGTGGTTCCGGTGTGCGCAGCGACAACCGGGCGTGCGTTACCACCCGGACGGGTGAGGACAACGGTGCGATATTGCCACGTCAGCGCCCCGACAGCACGTCACCGATCCGACAGCGCCGAGCGAGTCGGCTGATCCGGTCCCCGTACACCGCCGCGGCCAGGACCCCCGCCGCATGGGCGGCGAGGCCGCCCCGGCCGTTGCCCGCAACGATCGCGAGGCCGACGGCCGCGCCCAGGGCATGTGCGCCCGCGTCCCCGATCATGGTGCGTTCCCCCAGTTCCTCGGCGGCGAGGGCGGCCACGGCCCCCATCGGCGCGGCAGCGAGTCCGCCCCGGACCAGCCCCGGGGCCCCGAGGGCGAGCACAGTGGCGGTCGCGACGCCCGGCCGCAGGTCCGTCAGGTTGACGAGATGAGCGGTTCCGGCGATCACGACACCGGCGAGGACCCGGTCGACGGGCCGTTCCTTCAGCAGGGCGCCCGCAGCGAGCCCGGCCACCCCGATGCCGAAGAGCTTCACGGCGCCACTGGTCACCTCTCCGTGCCGCAGCGCGGTGAGATGGGCGCGGAAGCCGCGGCGAGGATCCTCGGCGCCGGCGAAGTCGTCGTACGCGCCACAGCCCCCGGCGGCCAGCACGGCGAGGGCGGCGGCGGTCCGGGTGCGGGGCGGCAGCGGGAGCACGGCGGCCCCGGCGGCGGCACCGAGCACAACGGCGGGCCCGGCGTACAGATCGACGGTGCGTCCCGCGTAGTTGGTCCGCAACCACCCCGGGCGCGGCCGCCCCCGCAGCGCCCGGTACACCCCGCCCGCGACCCCGGCGGCGACGGTACCGGCGGCGATCCTGCTGATCATTGCTCCCATGCGCGTCAGGCTACGAGTCGGCCCCGAACACTCGGACGCAGGGGCGCCGAGGCCCGCACACCACACCGCAGACACCGAAGCCGGCCCGTCCCCGCGCCGAACGGCAAAGACTCCCCCGCACAACAGTGCACCGCCGCCTACCCGTCCGCCCGCGCCGCGGCCAGCAGCTCCTCCGCATGCGCCCGCGCCGTCTCCGAGTCCTCCTGCCCCGCAAGCATCCGGGACAGCTCCCGTACTCGGTCCTCGCCCTCCAGGACCGTGACACCGCTCCGGGTCACCGCCCCGTCGACCGTCTTCTCGACCAGCAGCTGCCGGTCGGCGAACGCCGCCACCTGCGGCAGGTGCGTGACGACGACCACCTGCGCGGACTTGGCGAGCTTCGCCAGCCGCCGCCCGACCTCGACGGCCGCCTTGCCGCCGACGCCCGCGTCGACCTCGTCGAAGAGGTACGTGGGTACGGGGTCGGAGCCCGCGAACACCACCTCGACGGCGAGCATCACCCGGGACAGCTCACCGCCCGACGCGCCCTTAGCGATCGGCCGGGGCTGGGCGCCGGGGTGCGGGGCCAGCAGCAGTTCCACCTCGTCGGCACCGGACGGACCGTAGAGCACGCTCCGCCCGCCGATGTCGATGCCGGACGCCTCGTCCGCCGCGTCGGTCTGCCGGATGTCGAAGGAGACCCGGGCGTGCGGCATGGCGAGGGAGGCCAGTTCCTCGGTCACCGCTTCAGCGAAGAGTGCCGCCGCCGCCGTCCGCGCATCGGTCAGCGTCTGTCCGAGCCCGGAGAGTTCGGCCCGCAGCGCGTCCCGTTCGGCCGTCAGCTCGCCGATCCGGTCGTCGTCGCCCTCGAGTTCGGTGAGTCGGCGCGCCCCGTCCTCGGCCCAGGCGAGCACGGCGGCGATGTCCTCGCCGTACTTGCGGGTGAGCGCGGTGAGCGCGGCGCGCCGCTCCTCCACCGCGGCGAGCCGCAGCGGGTCGGCGTCAAGCTGGTCGGCGTACCCGGCCAGCTCGCCCGCCACATCGGCGAGCAGGATGGAGATCTCACCGATCCGGTCGGCGAGCGCGGCGAGCGCCGAGTCGTGGGCTCGGACGGCGTCGAGCGACCGCCCGGCCGCGGCGACGACGGTCGTCGCGTCGACGGCCTCCTGGTCCTCAGGGTTGCCCGCGAGCGCGGCGTGCGCGAGGGCGGCCGCGGAGGCGAGCGCTTCGGCGTGACCGAGCCGTTCGGCCTCGGCGGCGAGATCGGCGTCCTCGCCGGGCAGCGGTTCGACGCCGGCGATCTCGCCCAGTCCGAAGCGCAGCAGATCCGCTTCCTGGGCGCGTTCGCGGGCCCGCGTGGTCAGCTCGTCGAGCTCCGTGACGACGGCCCGCAGCCGCCGGTACGCCGCCGCGTACGTGGCGTGCGGCACGGCGACGCCGTCGCCCGCGTACCGGTCCAGGGCCTGCCGCTGCCGCGCGGGCTTGAGCAGCCCCTGCTGGTCGGTCTGGCCGTGCACGGCGACGAGTTCGTCGGCGAGTTCGGTGAGTACGCCCACCGGCACGGACCGTCCGCCGAGATGGGCGCGCGAGCGCCCTTCCGCGGAAACGGTACGGCTGATCAGCAGCGCACCCTCGTCGATTTCGGCCCCGGCCTCCTCGGCCCGTACCGCGGCCGCGTCACCGGCGGACACCGTGATCCGTCCCTCGACGACGGCGGCCTTGGCGCCGATCCGCACCAGGGCGGGGTCGGCGCGCCCGCCGAGCAGCAGCCCCAGGCTGGTGACGACCATGGTCTTGCCCGCGCCGGTCTCGCCCGTCACCGCGGTGAACCCGGGTGACAGCTCCACCACCGCGTCGTCGATGACTCCGAGCGACCGTATCCGCATCTCCTCCAACACGGACACGACCTTACGAGGTCCGGACCCCGGTGTGCGACGGACCCCGGCCGCGGATTCACTCTCCCGTGCGCCGGAGGGCCGTGAGCTGCGGCACCGACGCGATCAGTGGGGCGCGCCCCGCCACCCCGAGACGGGCAGCGCGAACTTCGCCACCAGCCGGTCCGTGAACGAGGCCTGGTGCAGCCGCGCCAGCCGTACGGGCACAGCCCCGCGCCGCACCTCGACCCGTGCTCCGGCCGGCAGCTCCACGGTCCTGCGCCCGTCGCACCACAGCACCCCGTGCGGGGTGTGCGGCTGGACCTCGACAGCGAGCACCGAGGTCGGCGACGTCACCAGCGGCTTGGCGAACAGGGCATGGGCGCTGATCGGGACCATCAGCAGCGCCTCGACCTCCGGCCACACCACGGGCCCGCCCGCCGAGAAGGCGTACGCGGTGGAGCCGGTCGGCGTCGCACAGACGATCCCGTCGCAGCCGAAGCCGGTGACCGGGCGCCCGTCGATCTCCAGGACGACTTCGAGCATGCGCTCGGGCGACACCTTCTGCACGGCCGCTTCGTTCATCGCCCAGTCGGTGTGGACGATGTCGCCGTCGCTGTGGACGAGGACGTCGATCGTCATGCGCTCCTCGACCCGGTACGCCCGGGTGACGACCCGGTCGACCACCTTGTCCAGGTCGTCCCGCTCGGCCTCGGCGAGGAAGCCGACCCGGCCGAGGTTGACACCGAGCATCGGCACCCCGGAGGCCCGGGAGATCTCGGCGCCACGCAGCAGCGTCCCGTCCCCGCCGAGGACGATCAGCAGCTCACAGCCGTCCACGGCCGCGGGCGTGGCGTCGTCGACCGTCTCCACGGCCGTCGGGAGCGGCAGGTCTGCGGCCTCCGCGGCAAGAACCCGTACCCCGAGTCCACTGCGCAGCAGCCCCTGCACCACGAGCTCGGCGCTGCGGATCGCGGCCGGCCGGCCGGTATGTGCCAAAAGAAAGACAGTTCGTGCCGCATTCGTCGTCAACGAGGCCCCTCCGCCACTGCGCGGTCGACATCCGCGGGATCCAGCTCAGGCGCTCCGGCCCGCAGCCAGAGAAAATACTCGACATTGCCGGAAGGCCCGGGCAGCGGGCTCGCGGTCACACCGCGCACTCCGAGTCCCAGCGCCCAGGCCCGGCGCGCCACCTCCCGTACCGCTTCGGCCCGCAGCTCGGGGCTGCGCACCACGCCACCGCTGCCCAGCCGCTCCTTGCCGACCTCGAACTGCGGCTTGACCATCAGGACCAGGTCCGCGTCGGGGGCGGCACAGCGCGCCAGGGCAGGCAGGACGAGCCCGAGCGGGATGAACGACAGATCGCCGACCACCAGGTCCACCGCCTCTCCGTCGATCGCCTCCAGCGTCAGTTCACGTACGTTGGTACGGTCCTTGACGGTGACGCGTTCATCGGACTGCAGCGACCAGGCGAGCTGCCCGTAGCCCACGTCGACGGCGACGACATGACCGGCTCCGGCCCGCAGCAGTACGTCGGTGAATCCACCGGTCGACGCCCCTGCGTCCAGCGCCCGGCGCCCCTCGACCTTCAGCCCGAGGGGTACGAAGGCGGCGAGGGCGCCCGCGAGTTTGTGCCCGCCGCGCGAGACGTACTCGGGGTCGCTGTCGTCCTTGATGACGACGACCGCGGCGCTGGTCTCGACCTGGGTGGCGGGTTTGGTCGCGGTGTTGCCGCCGACGGTCACCCGCCCTGCGGCGATCAGCTGGCTCGCATGCTCGCGTGAGCGGGCGAGCTTTCGGCGTACCAGCTCGGCGTCGAGGCGGCGACGTGCCACTCCTGCCACGTTCGGTTCAGCTCCTGTTGTTGTACGGGGGCATCGGTGCGGGTACCGGTGCGGGTTCGGGCCGGGCATCCAGCGCGGTCAGCGCATCGCGCAGCCCACGGTGTACATCCTCGTACACCTCGATGTGTCCCTCCGCCGGGAGGTGGTCCGCATCGGCCAGCCGCTCCAGCCCCGCGTCCACCTCGGCGTGTCCGGTGGTGGTACGCGTGACGCCGAGGGGCGCGGCGGCGGGCTCGGGTGCGGGGCCGGCCGTCTCCGCCGATTCCCCGGACGCCGTCCCGGACTCCGGCATCAAGTCGCTCATGCGGAAACGCTACCGCGAAGGCCTGGGGTACCGTCGGTCACGATGGCGACCATGGCGGAGTGCCGCAGCGCACTCGACACACTTTCCGACAACCTCGCGACGGCCGAGGGCGACGTGCGCAGCGCGGCTGCCCTGGACCGCTCGCTGAGCTGTCACATCAAGGACCTCGGGATCACCTTCACCGGCCGTCTCAAGGAAGGCCGGATCCAGGTACTCGACACGATCGAGGGCCCACCGAGCGAGAAGGCCGAGATCCGGCTCGCGATGAACGGCGACGACCTGGTGGCCATGGTGAACGGGAACCTGAAATTCGCGAAGGCCTGGGCCTCGGGCCGGGTCCGGCTGGAAGCAAGCCTCCGAGACCTCATGCGCCTCAGAACACTGCTGTAGTACACCGACACCATTGAGCGCGCCGCGCTGGCCGATCACGCCCACCGGAATCAAGCCCGTCCGGCGGTTGAGGACAAGGCGCGCCGACAGGCAGCGCAACCCCGCTCAGGCCCCCACCGAACCCACAACGCGCGCACCCCGCGCGGCCGGCACCACCAACGGCGTCCCCGTCTCCGGATCAGCAATCACCTGACACCGCAGCCCAAACACCCGCTCCACCAGCTCCGCCGTGACCACGTCTCCCGGCGCCCCCTCGGCAATGACCTCGCCCCCGCGCATGGCAATCAGATGCGTGGCGTAGCGCGCGGCGTGGTTCAGGTCGTGGAGCACGGCGACCAGCGTCCGCCCGCGCGTCTCATGCAACTCCGCGCACAGGTCGAGGACATCGATCTGGTGCTGGATGTCGAGGTACGTCGTCGGCTCGTCGAGCAGCAGCAACGGCGTCTCCTGTGCAAGCGCCATCGCGATCCAGACACGCTGCCGCTGACCGCCGGACAGTTCGTCGACATAGCGATCGGCCAGCTCGCGGACACCGGTCGACACCATCGATTCCTCGACCATGCGTTCGTCGTCCGGCGACCACTGCCGCAGCAGCCCCTGATGCGGATACCGCCCGCGTGCGACCAGGTCCGCGACGGTGATGCCGTCGGGCGCGATCGAGGACTGCGGCAGCAGCCCCAGGGTCTTCGCGACCTTCTTCGCGGGCATCGCATGAATCGTCTGCCCGTCCAGCAGCACCTGCCCCCGGCTCGGCCTGAGCATCCGGGCCAGTGCCCGCAGCAGCGTGGACTTCCCACAGGCATTGGGTCCGACGATCACGGTGAACGAGTTGTCGGGGATCTCGACCGAGAGGTTCTCCGCGATGACCCGCTGGTCGTAGCCGAGGGTCACCGAGTCCGCGGTGAGGCGCTGCATGGTCGTACTCCGGGAGTCGGTGGGACGGGTCATCGATGGGCTGGTCCTTCGGGGCGGATTCATCGTCCGACGGGTTCTCATATCCGCCCCGCCCTGCGCTCGGAGACGAGCAGCCACAACAGGTAGCAGCCACCCAGCACGCCGGTGACGACACCCACCGGCAGCTGCCGGTCGCCGAAGGCGTCCATCGCGATCCAGTCGGCGACGAGCAGCAGGGCAGCCCCCAGGAAGGCGGCGGGCGCCAGATTGGGCCCGGGCGAGCGGGTGAGCCGGCGTGCCAGCTGCGGGGCACTCAGCGAGACGAACGCGATGGGCCCGGCCGCGGCGGTGGCGACGGTGACGAGCAGCACGGCACAGCCCATGAGGACGAGCCGGGTGTGTTCCACCCGTACACCCAGGGCGTACGCGGCGTCGTCACCCATCTCCATCATGCGCAGCGCCCGTCCGTGCCCGAGCACCAGCGGAATGAGAAGGCCGCACACCGCGAGCAGCGGCCAGACCTGCGCCCAGTCGCGCCCGTCGAGCGAGCCGGTCATCCAGACGACGGCACGGGTCGCGTCGACCAGGTCGGCCTTGGTGATCAGATACTGCGAGGCGGCGGTGAGCATCGCGGCCGCGCCGATACCGACGAGCACCAGTCGGTAGCCGTGAACCCCTCGTCTCCACGCCAGCAGGTACACCGCGGCGCCGGTGAGCAGCCCGCCGACCACGGCGCCACCCGCGACGGCGGCGGCCCCGCCCTCGAAGAGGACGATCACCGTCAGCGCACCGACCGTGGCGCCCTGGCCGAAGCCGAGCACGTCGGGGCTGCCGAGCGGGTTGCGGGAGATGGTCTGGAACACGGCGCCGCCTACCCCGAGTGCCGCGCCGACCAGGAGCCCGACGAGGACCCGCGGCAGGCGCAGGTCCGTGACGATGAACTCCTGCTGGAACGTGCCGTGCCCGAACAGCGTGCTGACGACCTCGCCGGGCGTCATCGCGTAGTCCCCGCTGCCGATGAGCACGATCCCGGCCCCGGCTGCCACGGCGGCAAGGAGCACGATCACCACGAACGCCCGGACGTCCACCCGGAAGGAGAGCCCTCCGCCGGTCCGTACGGCCCGAACCGCGCCGGCTCCGCCCTTCGTGCGGGTCTTCATGGCCTTCACAGCTGGGCCATCCTCTTGCGGCGTACGAGATGGATGAAGACGGGACCGCCGAGCAGCGTGGTGACGATGCCGACCTGCAGCTCGGACGGTCGGGCGATCACCCGCCCCACCACGTCCGCGCCGAGCAGCAGCACCGGCGCGAGCACGGCCGCGTACGGCAGGATCCACCGCATGTCGGGGCCGGTGATCGCACGCACCAGGTGCGGGATCATCAGCCCGATGAAGACGATCGGCCCGCAGGCGGCGGTCGCGGCCCCGCACAGCAGAGTGACGGTGAGCATCGCGAGGACGCGGGTGCGGGTCAGATGGGCGCCGAGCGCCCTGGCGGTGTCGTCGCCCATCTCCAGGGCGTTCAGCGGGCGGGCGATGAGCAGTGCGAGGACGACACCGACCGCGATGAACGGCCATACCTTGCCGACGGTCTCCATGTTCGCCGAGGCCAGCGACCCGACTGTCCAGAACCGCAGCCGGTCGAGCGCCGCCGCGTCCAGCAGCTGTACGGCGTTGACATAGCCGAACAGCGCGGCACCGGCCGCGGTCCCGGCGAGGGCGAGGCGTACAGGCGTCGCGGACCGGCTGCCACCGAGCAGGTACACCGCGACCGACACGACCGCGGCGCCGAGGAACGCGAACCACACATACCCGGTCAGCGAGGTGACACCGAAGAAGCTGATCGCGGACACGACAGCTGCCGAGGCTCCTGCGTTGACCCCGAGCAGTCCGGGTTCTGCCAGTGGGTTACGGGTCAGGGCCTGCATCACCGCACCGGCGAGGCCGAGCGCGGCGCCGACGATCAGCCCGAGCACGGTCCGCGGGATGCGCACCTCCCGCACGAGGACATCGCCCTGGGTCCCCGAGGCGTGGAACAGACCGTGCCAGACATCGGCGAGGGGCAGCGCCTTTGCACCGATCGCGATACTCGCGAGGCACACCAGCACCAGCGCGACCACAGCGATCAACAGCCCTACGGCACGGATCGCATGGCGCCCGGGGGGCGCGGATGTCACCGGCGCGGCCCTGGGACCTGCGCTCGGCTCTGGCGGACTCTCAACCAACACGAGGTTAGGTTAGCCTAACCTATTGAGTTGTCGAGTCGCCCGGCTCCCCACACCCAACGGAGCGCCACATACGCCCGATTCATCCCACAAGGATCCGTCGCCCCGACGAACTCCCGGACGCCCCCGCCGAGTTGCCCAGGCCCCGTCCGCAGCACCCTCCGGCTGCCGCCGGACTGACGGCCTCCCCCACGATGGGGAGTGGGCTCCCGGCGTCGTGCGGCTTTTCCCCCCAAGCTCTCGGCTTCGCTCGAGCAGGGAGGGGTCCCTTCGGCGTTGTCGTCGGTCACCGACGCTCCGCGCCGACTCCTTCCCCTGCCTTGCCATCGAAGCCGCACGACGCCGCTCGCCGATCCACTCCCCATCGTGGGGGAGACCGTTACAGCCCGAGCCTGGCCACCGCCTTCCCCGCATCAAGCCGGCACGCCCCCTCGCCGGCGTACGACCAGGCGGCCCCGCACAGCGCCCGCAGCCCGTCGAGCACGTCCCCGTCGCCCTCCAGCGCCAGCTCGTCGCCGCGCACCGCGGCCGTCCAGCCACCGCAGCCGAACCCACCGCCGTTCTCCGTCACCTCCGGCTGCCCGGTGAGCAGTCCCCGCAGATCCGCATCCACATACGTCGGCCGGTGCCTCGGCTCGGCCGCCACCAGCTGCGCCGCGTCCGTCACTCCGGTGAGCACCAGCAGTGAGTCCACTCCACCGTTGAACGCACCCTCGATGTCCGTGTCCAGCCGGTCCCCGACCACCAGCGGCCGCTCCGCCCCGGTCCGCAGCACGGTCTCCCGGTGCATCGGCGGCAGCGGCTTCCCGGCGACCTGCGGTTCGGCGCCGGTGGCGATCCGTACGACCTCGACCGCCGCACCATTGCCCGGCGCGATCCCCCGGGCGCCCGGAATCGTCAGATCGGTGTTGGACGCGAACCACGGCACCCCCCGGTTGATCGCGTACGCAGCCTCCGCGAACCGTCCCCACGCCAGGTCGGGACCGCCGTACCCCTGCGCCACCGCCACCGGCTCGTCGTCCGCCGACTCCACCGGCACCAGCCCACGCTCCACCAGCGCGACCTTCAGACCCTCGCCCCCGACCACGAGCACCCGGGCCCCGGTCGGCAGCTGATCGGCCATCAGCCGCGCCACAGCCTGCGCCGAGGTGATCACGTCGGCGGGCTCGGCCGGCACCCCGAGCTCGGTCAGATGGTCCGCCACGGCAGCCGGCGTACGCAGCGCATTGTTGGTCACGTACGCGAGATGCATTCCCCCGTCCCGCGCGGCGCCCAGCGAATCGACGGCATGCACGATCGCGTGACCGCCCGCGTACACCACCCCGTCAAGATCCAGCAGAGCCGTGTCGTACGCCTCGCTCAGCGCAGTGCTGATCCCGCTCGGCCGGGTCCTGCTCGCCTGACTCATATCTTTGCGCTCCTCATTGCATGCTTCTCCTCCGATCATCGCGCATCGCCACAACGCACATACGATGCAGAAATGAAGACACCAGGTCCCACCGGCCAGGGACTGCGCCTGATCCCGTTCCGCGGGCTGCGCTACGTCCCCGAGCGGGTCGGCAGTCTCGCCGCGGTGACCTCACCGCCCTACGACGTCGTCGTGCGCCCCGACGGGCTGCACCACCTGGAATCAGCGGACCCGCACAACATCGTCCGATTGATCCTGCCGCAGGCCGACACGCCCGACGCCCGCCAGGAACAGGCCGCCGAGACTCTGAACCGCTGGCTCGACGAGGGCATACTGGCCCCCGAGAGCGAGCCCGCGCTCTACGTCTACGAGCAGCGCAGCGGCGAGATCCTGCAACGCGGCATCGTGGGAGCACTGGCGCTCTCCTCCCCCGCCGACGGCATCGTCCTGCCGCACGAGGACGTCATGGCCCATGTCGTCGAGGATCGCGCCAACCTGATGCGCACCACAGCCGCCCACCTGGAACCGCTCCTGCTCACCTACCGCAGCGAGGGCGACCCGACCGGCGCGACCGCTGTGATCGAGCGCACCATCGACCGGCCGCCACTGCTCGCGACGACCACCGAGGACGGCTACCGGCACCGGCTCTGGGCGGTCACCGACCCGGCCGACCGGTCCGAGATCGAGACCGACCTCACTCACCACCAGGCGCTCATCGCCGACGGCCACCACCGCTGGGCCACCTATCTGCGGCTGCAGCAGGAACACACCGACCCGGGCCCCTGGGACTTCGGCCTGGTCCTCCTCGTCGACACGGCTCGCTACCCGCTCCGGGTCCGCGCCATCCACCGGCTGCTGCACAGCCTCCCCGTGGCCGACGCACTGGCCGCGTTGAACGGCGCCTTCCGAGTCCGCGACATCGAGGAACCACTCCCCGTTGCCCTCGACGCCCTCGCCGAGGCGGCCGCCGAGGGCAACGCCTTCCTGCTGGCGGGGGACGGCCGTTTCCATCTCGTCGACCGCCCGGACGAGGCACTGCTGGCCCGCACGATCCCGGCCGACCGCCCACTCGCCTGGCGCACTCTCGATGCGACGGTCCTGCACGCGACGCTTCTCGACCATGTGTGGCAGATCCCCGACAGCCCGGAACACATCGCGTACATACACGACACCGAGGCAGCCGTGGAACAGGCCGAGCGCCGCAACGCCACCGCGGTGCTGATGCATCCGGTACGCGAAGAAGTCGTCCGGGACCTGGCCCGACAGGGAGTCACCATGCCCCGCAAGTCGACTTCGTTCGGCCCCAAGCCGGCCACGGGCCTGGTCCTGCGCAGCCTCGCCCTTGACTGACCGCGGGCACGGACGCCGGACACAAAAAAAGAGGGCGGCATCCTTTCCGGGATGCCGCCCTCTCTCATGTCTTACGCCTTCGTCGACCCGTCCTCATCCGCATCGTCGACATCGCCATCAGCGTCGGTTCCGGCTTCGGCCTCGACCGTCTCGTCGTCGCTCTCACCGAGAGCGTCGACGAACTCGACACCGTCCAGCTCGGCGAGCCGGTCCGACGCGTCGGTGGCACCGTCCTTGTCGGCCTCCAGGGCCTTCGCGAACCACTCACGCGCCTCGTCCTCGCGCCCGGCGGCCAGCAGCGCATCGGCGTACGCATAGCGCAGTCGCGGCGTCCACGGGTGCACGGCGCTCGATGCGAGCTCGGAGCTCTGCAGGGTGACGATGGCGGCATCGATCTGCCCCATGTCCCTGCGCGCCCCGGCGGCCACCAGGCGCATCTCGACCTGCCCGGCCTTGTCCAGCTTCTGCACCTCGGGCTCGCCCGCCATGGCCATCGCCCGCTCGGGCCGCCCGAGTCCACGCTCGCAGTCAGCCATGACGGGCCACAGCTCCACGGAACCAGTCATCCGCTTCGCCGCCCGGAACTCGGCCAGCGCCTCCGAGTACTTCTGCGTCGCGTACGCGGCGAAGCCGGCCGCCTCCCGCACAGCAGCCACCCGCGAGGCCAGCCGCAACGCGATACGCGAGTACGCGTACGCCTGCTCGGGGTCCTCGTCGATGAGCCGGGCGACCATGACGAGGTTGCGGGCAACGTCCTCGGCCAGGGTCTTCGGCAGACTCATCAGCTCCTGCCGCACATCCTTGTCGATCTCGTCACCGGTGACGTCGTCAGGAATGGGAAGCCGCTTGATCGGCTCACGGTCCCGGTCGTCCCGGCGGTCGTAGCCACCACGGTCGTCGCGCCCCCGGTAGCCACCACGCTCGCGGTCGTCCCGCTGCCCGCGGTATCCACCGCCACCGCGGCTGTCGTCACGGCGGAAGCCGCCGCTGCGGCTGTCGTCGTCGCGACGGGGCCCACGCGGCCGGTCCTCACGGCGCTCGAAGCCACCACCGGGACGCCCACCGCGGTCGTCATCACGACGCGGTCCACGGTATCCACCACGGTCGTCCTCACGCCGCGGCGCACGATCATCGCGGGGGAACCTGCCTGCGCCGCCACCGCCACGGCTTTCATCCCGACGGAAGCCACCGGCACGGTCGTCGCGGCGGAAGCCGCCCCGGTCGCCGCCGCTCGTGGGCCGACTGTCGTCACGACGGAAACCACCGCTGCGGCTGTCGTCGTCGCGACGGGGCCCACGCGGCCGGTCCTCACGGCGCTCGAAGCCACCACCGGGACGCCCACCGCGGTCGTCATCACG